>JAAGZR010000739.1 GCA_024206155.1 Aliivibrio sp. | reverse complement strand
TCTGATGATTACGCTATCGCTTGTTGTGTATCTCCAATGATCGTTGGTAAGCAAATGCAGTTCTTCGGTGCTCGTGCTAACCTTGCGAAAACAATGCTTTACGCAATCAACGGCGGTGTGGACGAAAAACTTAAGATGCAAGTTGGTCCTAAAGAAGCTCCAATGACTGATGCTGTTCTTGATTACGATAAAGTAATGGACCGTCTAGATCACTTCATGGACTGGTTAGCTAAACAATACGTGACTGCACTAAACAGCATTCACTACATGCACGACAAGTACAGCTACGAAGCTTCTCTAATGGCTCTTCATGACCGTGACGTTCGTCGTACTATGGCTTGTGGTATTGCTGGTCTATCTGTTGCAGCCGATTCTCTAGCTGCAATCAAATACGCTACAGTTAAACCAATTCGTGACGAAAACGGCATCGCTATCGATTTCGACATCGAAGGTGATTACCCTAAATTTGGTAACAACGACGCTCGCGTTGATGATATCGCATGTGAACTAGTTTCTACGTTCATGGGTAAAATCCGTAAGCTTAAAATGTACCGTAACGCTATCCCTACTCAATCTATCCTTACTATTACATCTAACGTTGTATACGGTAAGAAAACTGGTAACACACCAGATGGTCGTCAAGCAGGTGCTCCTTTTGCTCCTGGTGCTAACCCAATGCACGGCCGTGATGAGAAAGGTGCTGTAGCATCTCTAACATCAGTAGGTAAACTACCGTTTGCTGATGCACAAGATGGTATCTCTTACACATTCTCTATCGTTCCTAACGCACTAGGTAAAGACGATGACAACCGTCGTTCTAACCTTGCTGGTCTAATGGATGGTTACTTCCACCATGAAGCTAACGTAGAGGGTGGTCAACACCTTAACGTAAATGTTCTTAACCGTGAAACTCTAGAAGACGCAGTTAAGCACCCAGAGAACTACCCACAACTGACTATCCGTGTATCGGGTTACGCTGTGCGTTTTAACTCTCTAACTACTGAACAACAAAAAGACGTAATCGCACGTACTTTCACTGAAACTCTATAATTTCAGCGTTAATTAAGTAGCATTAAGCCCTACCATTTTGGTGGGGCTTTTTTATTTCCACTTTCCTCAAAATTCCCTCTATTTCTCTCTGGTTTGCCCTACTTAATTAGTTCAAAGTGTAATAAAATGGCCGGATAATTATAGTTCGGAGAAATGTCGTCATGTCTGTAGGTCGTATTCACTCTTTTGAATCTTGTGGTACCGTTGATGGTCCAGGTATTCGCTTTATCATCTTTTTACAAGGTTGTTTAATGCGTTGCATGTATTGCCATAACCGCGATACTTGGGACACGCATGAAGGTAAAGAAGTTACCGTTACTGAATTAATTGAAGAAGCAAAAAGCTATCGTCACTTTATGAAAGCATCTGGCGGCGGCATTACCTGTTCTGGTGGCGAAGCAATGCTTCAACCTGAGTTTGTACGTGACTTCTTCCGTGCTGCACAAGCCGAAGGTATGCATACCTGCCTAGATACGAATGGCTACATTCGTAAACACACTGATGTGATTGATGAAGTATTAGAAGTTTCAGATCTTGTTATGCTTGATCTAAAACAAATGAAAGATGATGTTCATAAAGAGTTTATTGGCGTATCTAATACTCGAGTTCTTGATTTTGCTCGTTATTTACATAAAATCGGCCAAAAAACATGGATCCGTTACGTTATTGTTCCAGGTTACACTGATGATGAAGAATCCGCTCATCTACTTGGTGAGTTCATTAAAGATATGGACAACATTGAGAAAATAGAACTGCTTCCATACCACCAATTAGGTGCCCACAAATGGCAAGCCATGGGACTTGATTACCCTCTTGAAGGGGTTAATCCTCCTTCTAAAGAAACCATGGAAAAAATGGTAGAGATCCTGAGCCAATACCATAATAACGTGAAATACTAAGCTCTACTTTCACTTTACATTTATTTTAAATGCCCGACTATCGGGCATTTTTATTGGAAACAATTATGTATCAATTAAGCTTTTCGTTAAAAGAATTCCTTGCTGAATATTGGCAAAAGAAACCCGTCATTATCAAAGGTGGTTTTGAAAATTTTCAAGATCCTGTTACACCTGAGGAACTCGCTGGCTTAACGCTAGAAAATGATGTGGATTCTCGCTTTGTTTCGAACTTAAACAACGAATGGAAAGCGGAACACGGCCCATTAAGCGAAGAACTGTTCGATACGCTTGGTGAAACCAATTGGTCAATTATTGTTCAGGCGGCTAATCACTGGCACGAAGGTGCGGCTGAACTATTCAAGCCATTCAAACAAATGCCAAACTGGTTATTTGATGACATCATGATCAGCTATTCAGTACCTGATGGTGGTGTAGGTCCACACATTGACCAATACGATGTATTTATCATTCAAGGTCAAGGTAAACGCCACTGGCGAGTTGGTGATATTGGCGAATATCAAGAAGAACACCGCCATAGTGCACTAAAACAAATCACGGGTTTTGACCCTATTATCGATCAAATCTTAGAACCTGGTGATATTCTTTATATCCCACCAGGCTTCCCACATGATGGTTATGCACTAGAGCCATCAATGAGTTATTCAGCGGGATTTCGTTCACCAAAAGAACAAGAGTTAGTGAGTAACTTTGCTGACTTCATTATTGAGAATGACAAAAGTGATGTGCATTACCACAATCCAAACCTTCAAGCGCAAAGTCACGGTACTGAAATTAGCACGCAGAGCTTTGAAGATTTAAAAGCAATGATGTTAAATGCGATGTCGGATGAACAAACGCTAAAGCAATTTATGGGTGAATATTTAAGTAATTCACGTCACCATTTAAATATCCTTCCTGATTCTGAAAAATGGACAACTGAGGAATTAATTAGCTATTTACAGTCAGGTCAAGCTCTGATTAAAGTCGCTGGAATTCGAGCTTTCTATCATGAAGTCGAAGCATGTGAAGATAACATGACGCTTTATATTGATGGCGAAAGCTATGTTTTCCCGTTAAGCGTAAAAAATGATGTGATTGCTTTGTGTGAAACGTCAGAATTTACACTTCTTGATGTTGAGAGTTTGCTGCAAGACCCACATTCAGTGGCTAATTTACTGCAATTTGTAAATATCGGTTACTGGTTTGCTGACATTGACGGCGAAGTAGAATGATACCATTCTGGATAAGTAGTTGTTCAGATAATTGCGTAGGAAAAATCGATTAGAGCAAGGCATAAATTGCAGTAACTAGTGGATCTAATTACAAAAGTTATAACGCAGATATAATCGATTTTAACAAGTAAGAATGATCAAATACTTATGTAGATTGGTATAGGCATAAAAAAAGCGCGATATAAATAGATTATCGCGCTTAAGCCTGTCACAGGCTGAATGATTAAAAACTGAAATTAGCCATCATAATGAATCGAATTATGATGGCTTTTTACATTAGATATCAGTTACCGCTAAACAAGAAACAGCATGTACATCCGTTCCTTTTAGCTCTGGTCTTGTTTGCGCACATGCGTCAGTGGCTTGTGGGCAACGCGTACGGAATACACAACCAGATGGTGGATTGATAGGTGAAGGTAAATCTCCCTCTAGCATCTCAATCACTTTTGCTCTCTCAAGCTTTGGATCTGGAATTGGAACCGC
>JAAGZR010000738.1 GCA_024206155.1 Aliivibrio sp. | reverse complement strand
CCCATGCCAAACAGCATCTTACGCAAACCTTGCTTTGATGGTTCAGATAATAGCTCCGCACGGTAGTTCTTCTCACCTTCTTTCCACTGCTTTTCCATCCAAGATAAATCTTTAATTAGCAGCTCAGATGCTGATTTTAAATACATAGCACGGCGCTCACAGTTACCGTTAGTACAAGCAGAACCAATAACATAATCGGTATATGGTCGCTCACCTGCACCGGCATTTGTGCCATTTAAATCTTGACCCCATAAAAGAAACTCAATGGCATGATAACCCGTCGCAACATTTGCTTCTGACCCGCCTAGCTCATTAAGAACCGCTAATTTATCTGCTTCTATGTTTTTCACATCAAGGGTTTCTGCACCAATTTTGATTGAGGTAGAAGCAACGATATTAGCTTTAGCACCGTCATTGCCTAATTCATATTGGTAATCATCAGCCACATAATCAATTAAGCCTTCATCTAATGGCCATGCGTTTAGTTGCCCTTCCCAATCATCAACAACGGCATTACCAAAGCGGAAGACTTCTGATTGTTGATAAGGAACACGCGCTGCTTTCCATGCAGTTTTAACCGTTTCTAAGCCTTTCTCAGATGGATTATTCAAAAAAGTGTGAATGGCTTTATCAAGTTGCTGAGCTGTCATTAAAGAATCACTGTATACCGCATGAGCAATATCTGCGTAATGTTCAACAACTTCTGTTTGAGTTGCGGCATAAGAAAACGTAGGTAAAGCAAAAAGTGAGACGGTAACAATATTTCGAGCAAATTTGACGTGGTTCATAAATCGTCCTTGTTGAGCAAATGAATAGAGTTTGTAAACCATTAATTGAAATCGGTAAGAATTCATTAATGATAATAATTGTTATTTGCGTAATATACCTAAAATAAATAGGAATGCAAATATTTATCATTTAGATTAACAAATCGACGATAAAGTATAAAAAAACCCCATCCAGTGATGAGGCTCTAGTAAGTGCTTTTCACCGTTAAGTAAATAGCAGCTATTTATCTAAATCAAGGTTATGTCCATGAGCAAGCTTTGCTTTTAAATAATGCTCATTGCCTTGCTTAATATGAGCATGAGTATTAACCACTTCTTCTAACTCAATACCGTAGTTTTGAATATCTTCAATTTTCTTAGGATTATTGGTAACGAGTTTAATTTTAGAAAGTCCTAGTGCTTCAAGCATCTGAGCTGCTTCTTTAAAATCACGTAAGTCATCACCAAAACCTAAGTGGTTATTAGCCTCATAAGTGTTCATTCCTTGGCTTTGAAGCTCATAAGCATCCAATTTATTATACAAACCAATACCGCGTCCCTCTTGACGAAGGTATAAAATAATACCGCCACTTTCAGACATACGATTAATAGTTTCTTCTAACTGTTCACCACAGTCACAACGAGATGAGTGAAACACATCACCAGTTAAACATTCAGAATGCATACGAACCAAAGGCGTTGTTTGATTCTTATCAGCGTGATCAAAGATAACAGCGACATGTTCTTTTTCAGTCTCTAGGCCTTCAAATGAAAGCATTTCTGCAGGGATATTACTTTGCTGCCCTACTTTTAACTCTATACGGGCTCTTACGTTTGCCATGCTGATTTACTGCCTTTTTCAATGAGAAGAACAGATCTTCTACGATTTAATCTGATAAAAAGATCATAAGCATACCTAGCAAATATGCAAGAATCAAAAAAAAGGCCTAACAAATGTTAGACCTTTATATACTTAATTAATACTTTATAAATAAGTAATTACATTGCTGCTTTAAAAATACTCACAATTTCTTCATGTGTAGCTTGTTTAGGGTTAGTAAAACCACAAGCGTCTTTCAATGCATTCTCTGCTAATGTATCAAAATCTTCTTCCTTCGCGTTTAGCTCTGTTAAACCAGAAGGAATACCCACATCTTGTGATAATACTTTAATTGCATCTAAAGCCGCTTGAGCACCTTCTTCGTTTGTCATACCTTCAACATTTACGCCCATTGCTG
>JAAGZR010000128.1 GCA_024206155.1 Aliivibrio sp. | reverse complement strand
TCTTTTATAGTCTCTAGAAGCGAAGCTTTATCGTTAGCGAAGCGTATAGTTAATTAAATGGGTAAGAAACGTGGAAGAAGGCCTACAGCGCTGTTTTGTCCTGCACCGAAGACCATATAGTGAAAGCAGTCTAATTTTAGATGTGTTTAGCGAAGAGTATGGCCGTTTATCTATTATCTCCAAAGGGGCGCGAAGCAAGCGTTCTAATCTAAAAGGCGTATTACAAGCGTTTACCCCATTATTAATGAAATGGTCAGGCAAAGGCTCTATGCGTACACTGCGACAAGCTGAAACCATTAGCTTGGGTATTCCACTCTCTGGTATTAATCTTTACTCAGCCATGTACATCAATGAATTAGTCGTTCGAGTAATAGAGCAAGAAACACCGTATCCAGCCCTTTTTTTAGATTACCTCACCGCTCTTACCGAGCTTGCTCAAAGTTCAAATCCTGAACCCGCATTAAGACGTTTTGAACTAGCGCTTTTATCTTCATTAGGTTATGGCGTTGATTTTTTACATTGTGCAGGCAGTGGTGAAATGGTTTCTCCAGAGATGACGTATCGTTATCGTGAGCAGCAAGGCTTTATGGCATCCATCCGTCACGACCCTTTAATGAGTTTTAAAGGTAATGAGTTGATTGCGATTAGTGAGCGTCGATTTACCACCCCTGAGCAATTAAAAGCAGCAAAACGCTTTACACGCATAGCATTAAAGCCGTATCTTGGCGGCAAGCCCCTAAAAAGTAGGGAACTGTTTCTTCCAAGAACAAGGAGTATTCTAAAATGAGTTCAATTTTACTTGGCGTTAATATCGATCACGTAGCAACCCTTCGTAATGCACGAGGTACAAAATATCCTGATCCTGTTCATGCGGCAGAAATCGCAGAGCGAGCTGGCGCGGCGGGTATTACGATCCATCTACGTGAAGATCGTCGTCATATTAACGATCGTGATGTGCGTATCTTACGTGAAACGTTGCAAACACGAATGAACTTAGAGATGGCAGTAACGGATGAAATGGTAGGCATTGCGCTTAAAACACAGCCAGAGTTTGTTTGTTTAGTGCCTGAAAAACGTGAAGAGCTAACCACTGAAGGTGGCTTGAATGTATTAGGTCAGCTTGAAAAAGTAAAAGCAGCAACGAAAACATTGTCTGACGCAGGGATTAAAGTTTCTCTATTTATCGATGCAGATAAAGAACAAATTGATGCAGCGGTTGAGTGTGGCGCCCCTTTCATTGAACTTCATACTGGCGCTTATGCGGATGCAGAAACAGAAGAAGCACAACAAGATGAGTTGAAGAAAATCGCTGCAGGTGCAAGCTATGCTGCTGCTAAAGGCTTGATTGTTAATGCAGGCCATGGTTTAACGTATCACAATGTTGAAGCGATTGCGGCACTGCCAGAAATCTATGAATTAAACATCGGCCACTCTATTATGGGGCGTGCAGTGTTTGATGGTTTAGAAAAAGCGGTCGCGGATATGCACCGTATTATGCTAGGTGCTCGTAAGTAATGGCGATTGTTGGTCTAGGGACTGATATTGCTGAAATAGAAAGGGTTGAAAAAGCCCTTTCTCGTTCAGGAGATGCGTTTGCAGAGCGCATTTTAAGCCAATCTGAATTTGAAAAGTATCAAGGCCTAAAACAAAAAGGACGTTTTTTAGCGAAGCGTTTCGCAGCAAAAGAAGCCGCCTCAAAAGCATTAGGAACCGGCATTGCTCATGGTGTTACTTTTCATGATTTTAGTGTCTCTAATGATGAGAACGGTAAACCCATCTTAAAACTCATGGGTAAAGCTCTTGAGTTATCTCAAAAAATGAATGTTTCCCATATTCACCTTACAATATCCGATGAGCGCCATTACGCAGTCGCAACGGTAATTTTTGAATCCTAACTAATACCAATCTACATAAGTATTTGATCATTCTTGCTTGTTAAAATCGATTATATCTGCGTTATAAATTTTGTAATTAGATCCACTAGTTACTGTAATTTATATCTTGCTCTAATCGATTTTTCCTACGCAATTATCTGAACAACTACTTATCCAGAATGGTATAAGCTACTTTAACCATTGAGTGGCATCTTTTGTCACTTTATACATTTCATCTTGCAGCTCAAATAATTCCGGTTCAATTTCTTCAATCGATTGCTTATTTCTTAGCGCGGTTTCAATTAAATTACACAACTGCTTTAGTCTAGGAACGCCACAATAGGAGCTACTTCCATGAAGTTTATGTATGTAATGACACAGTTCTTCAGTGGATAAGTTCCCCTTTAGGGCTTTTTCTATCCAGCTATCAACTTCAGGGATAAACTCTATCAGCATTTCAAGCATTTCTTCTGCAAGATCTTCTTTTCCTGCTGATTGCTTTAATGCTGCTTCCCAATCAATACTGCTACTCTTATCACAACTTGCTTCTTCCACATGAGGTTCAGGGATTGCGTCAGCTAAGATTTCAATTTTTGCCACATCAGATTTATCCGTTAATGGGCTCCAATGAATGATAACTTGCTGTAGGACATGCTCTTCAATTGGCTTGGTTAGATAATCATCCATTCCTTCATTAATTAATCGCTCTCGTTCACCAGCCATGGCATGAGCGGTTACGGCCACAACAGGAGTTTGAGCGTTTAATACTGTTTTCCGGATTTCTTTACATGCCATAACGCCATCCATTTTAGGCATTTGAATATCCATTAAAATAATATCGAACTTTTGTTCTGTGGCTTGTTGCACCGCGTCAATGCCATTTTTACAGGTCACGACGGTTTCAACTTGTTCATGTAATAAGGCTGAAATAAGTTTGAGGTTAGCTGGATTATCATCGACAGCCATCACTTTAATCGCTAAGCGCTTAGGCTTATCGCCATGAGCCATTAAGTCCGGCAATGCGAGTTCTTGCATTGGTTGCTTATGGTGTAATAAGGCGTCGAATAGCTTTTTCTTAGCAAATGGCTTTGATAAACAAGTAATATGAGAAAGTTGATTTAACTCTTCAGTGAGTGCGAGCTCGGTACTTGGTAAACCAATAACAATGGTTGGGCAATAAGGCGCCAGTTTTTTAGATATTAGATCTAATGATTGTGCTGTAGGTTTAGAGCTTGAGTTTAAACTAATCAAAGCAAAATCATGAGGTTCAATAATATCAGGTAAGGTTGAGCGATAGGTAACAAATACTCCGTGATGAATAAACTGTTGTTGTAAAATAGAGGCAGATTGCATATTCGGTTCAATCAACAGCAGCTTTTTATTTTCTAATTGAGAAATATCGCGTTCATCAATCATTGGGAGTTCTGTTGAACTCATTTTAATCGTAAACCAGAATGTTGAACCTTGATGTAATCGGCTGCTTAGGCCTATTTCGCCTCCCATTTGAGCAACCAATTTTTGGGTAATAACTAAGCCTAGACCTGTACCGCCATAACGACGAGAAATACTTGCATCAGCTTGACTAAAGGCTTGGAAAAGTTGAGCTTGTTGGCGTTCAGAAATACCAATCCCTGTATCTCGAATAACAAACTGCAGATCGATACTGTCGTTATGCAAGTGTTTTAACTCAACGGAAATATCGATATTGCCTTTTTCGGTAAATTTAATCGAGTTACCAACGAGGTTATTTAGTACTTGCTGAATACGAAGTGGATCGCCAATTAACCCTGATGGGATGCGTTGATCTATTTTAAGAGTGATTTCTAACCCTTTTTCATGTGCGCTTGGGGCAAGTAAACTCGCCACTTCATCAAGAGTATCTTGGAAATTAAACGGCAAGTTTTCTAGTAGTAACTTACCCGCTTCAAGTTTCGAGAAATCAAGAATGTCGTTGATGATCGTTAATAGGTTATTCGCAGAACGCTCAATGGTTTGTAAGTAATCTTGTTGGTTATCTGATAGAGAGGTTTTTAGCATTTGGCGAGTAAAACCGATAACGCCATTAAGTGGAGTTCGCAACTCGTGCGACATATTGGCTAAGAATTCAGACTTAACACGAGCCGCTTCTTGAGCTCGTTTTTTAGCAATATCTAATTCTACGTTTTGAATCTCTAGTTGTTCTAAAGTCTCACGCAAATCAGACGTAGCTTGGTCGATACTTTGCTGCATCTCAACATGATATTCAGATAAAGAAATAGCCATAGCATTGATGCCGTTTTTAAGGGTGTCTAATTCACCATGCAGTTTGTTTTCAATACGAACATTTAAATGACCACGGCGAATACGGTCAACCACGCTGACCATATGTGAAATGGGTTGAGTGACATCTTGCATTAAGCGATAAGCAAAGACGCCAGACAGACTAAGTCCAAGCATTAAAACAATCAAGGCAGAGAATATTTCTTGGTATTGCTGAAGTCGTAAACTCGATAAGTCCAGTTCAATCGCAATATAACCCAACGGTTCGTTGATATGAGAAGAATCAAAGTTGGTAGAAAATTGGCCTTCTGGAAGGATCGGTGTTCTTAATATGGTCGATTCTTCTTGAAAAGCAATATCCAATAATAAAGGGATCGGTTGTTTTTTTGGAAATGTTAAACTTTCAAAGTTAGGGTGGAAGTTGGACGTTACAAACAGTTCATGATGTTCATCAAATACGGCAATACTACGAACAATTTTAGAGTGTTTTCGATGAGCGTAGCTGATTAAACGGCGAACGGCTTCACGGTTTTCCCCTGTCATTCCATACTCACTCGAAATTGCCAATGGTTCAATAATACTTGTACCACTAGAAATGAGCTGCGTTTCCAAATCATTATATCGGTTCATGGTAAAGAAACCACTCAACAACAAACCGATAATTAATGTTGGTGCCAATGTTAGCGTGATGACTCGTGCACGCAAGCCGTATTTTTTCATATAGATTCGTTCTGATTAACTTCCTTGACCGCGTAGCTTAATCAAGTTGAAGAGGAAGCTCAATTGTTCTATGTCGAAATCGGAAGATGAAACGTAAATGAATGGCTAATCAAGACTGCATATTAGTGTTCTTTCGGTATAATGGGCCTAATTTTAGTAAATCAGGCAATAATCATGGCGCAGTTCTTCAAAGCGAAAAAGAAAGCTTCAGTAAATACAAAGCATCAGTTGGTTGATGTGGTTCGATTAGAACATAATGGCGCAGGCATCGCTTTTGTGGATAAAAAACCTGTATTTATTGATGGAGCTCTACCTGAAGAAAAGGCGATTATTCAATTTACAGAGCAGAAAAAACAATATGCTCGCGCTAAGCTGATTAAGTTAATTCAAAAAAGTACTAAACGCCAAGCGCCAATTTGTCCGCATTATCATGAATGTGGTGGATGTAATTTACAGCACTTACAGCGTCAAGAACAAATTGTAGCGAAAAATCAAAAGCTACAAGAACTGATGAAAAAGCACGGTATCTTAGTAGGTGAGATGGTTCAGCCTATTATGGGTGAGGAACTGAGTTACCGTCGTCGAGCTCGCATCAGTTTAATGATCAATAAACAAACCAACCAGCTTGATTTTGGTTTTCGTAAAAAGCAGAGTAAGGCAATTGTAAATGTTCGTCATTGCCCTGTTCTTGTTCAAGAATTAGATCAACATTTAGAGTCTTTATTTACGCTATTGAACCAACTAAAAGGTAAGAAGCACCTAGGGCATGTTGAACTTGTGCAAGCAGATAACGGCAGCGTTTTACTTATTCGCCATGTTGCAGAGTTTAATGAGAAGGATCGTCAAGCCTTAGTTAATTATTGTGAAGAACACAATTTGATCTTATACCTGATGCCTGAGAGTGATGTATTAACCCACGTTTGTGGAGAAGAACCCTATTATGTAATCGATGGTGCTAAAATTTATTTCACGCCAAAAGATTTCATTCAAGTGAATCGTCATGTTAATGACAAAATGGTTGAACAAGCATTGTCTTGGCTCAACCTAAAAGAAACAGATAGTGTATTGGATTTGTTTTGTGGTCTCGGTAATTTTAGTTTGCCTATAGCTCAAAAAGTGAAAAACGTGGTTGGTATTGAAGGTGTGGATGAAATGGTTCAACGCGCTCAATCGAATGCAGAAAAAAATGGACTAAATAATGTCACGTTTTATCAAGCAAATTTAGAAGAAGATATCACTTTTCAAGTGTGGGCTAGCACAAGGTTTACAAAGATTTTACTCGATCCTGCCAGAGCTGGGGCTGCAGGAGTAATGGAAACTGTGGCAAAATTAACACCTCAAACCGTGGTTTATGTATCGTGCAACCCGGCAACGCTTGCACGCGATAGTCAATTACTTATTCAACACGGTTACAAGCTTACTAGGCTAGGTATGCTTGATATGTTCCCACATACAGGACATTTAGAATCAATGGCTTTGTTTGAGCGATAATTAGCAGTAATGCTAACTTAGCTTAAGAAGTCTAAAAGAATCATTATAAAATTGGATTATAGGAAACGGACATGGTCGCAGTTCGCGGAGCACATCTTAAGGAAAATGAAGAGTTTGAGTTAGGTGAATGGATCACCAGCCTTGAACAAGATAAAAACACCTCAAAAAAATTGACTGAGGTGTATAAACAATGTCAAGAGTTAGTCGCATCTCATGAAGAAGGACAGCTCTTGCTATGGCGTGGTCGTGAGATGATCGAAATATTGATCACCTTAAGCATGGACAAGCCAACACTTATTGCCGCTCAGTTATTCCCTTTAGTTTCCTCTGGTGTTTTAGACAGAGATACGTTAACTGAGAACTACAATAAAGAAATTGAAAAATTGATTGATGGCGTTGAAGAGATGGACGCTATTGGTCAATTAAATGCGTCTGTAGATGCGGAGTCAGCCTCTTCTCAGGTGGATAATATTCGTCG
>JAAGZR010000737.1 GCA_024206155.1 Aliivibrio sp. | reverse complement strand
GAGCGTAGTGCAGAGAAAAAAAACATCAGTGAAGGGACGAAAGCAAAGCACCTGCCCAAAGTGCCCGTGGCATATTTTGCCGCCTACGAAACCCTCAAAGCCAACGCGGGCACCTCCGCCACGTTTACAGGCTACATCCTTGAAGCATTGCGTGAAAAGTTAAAGCGTGATGGCGTGCTGTGACGGGGTAAAACAGTTTCTTGATATAGAATTGATATTAAATCTATATACAATTGGTACAAATATTATATCAAAAATATATATTTAATATATATATTTGACATATAAAAGCACCAAGCACAAAAAAACCGCCCACAGGCGGTTTTTTTATTAGGTCAGTTAAGCCAATTAACCTTGAACGGCTTGCCCGCTGTTCACGAACTTCAATTCGATTTCTAAACGGCCGTATTCTTTTTCCGCTTCACCGAAAAAAGAAATCGGTTGACCGGCTTTAATGCCAAAATGAAATTGCTCTTCATAGTCGATTTCAACAATCGCTGTGCCAGTTGAATCAGTAAATTGGAAATGCTCAGGGCCTACTTGTTGCTCAAGGTTTCCAGTTAGGTTAACTGGCATATCGTCTACATATTGCATCGCATTAAGTGCCGCAATGCTACTCACTGGCTGATAACCTTGGTATGGGTTTGCCAAAACGCTTGCTGAAAATAATGACGCAGTAACGATAAGGGTGCTGATGATCTTTTTCATAATTATTATTCCTGACCTAAACGTGAATGAGGTGTTGTCGTTGAGGTGAATAATACGGATGGAATCAGAAAAAACCTAAATACAGTTTTGTAAGGAGTGTGTAAGGAAAACAGCCTGTGGGTGGGCTGTTGGGATTACAAAATAAAATCAATAAAAATAGAAATTTATTTTAGATATCTCTTATTGCTTAAATATTCATCGATTTCATCCAAAAAGATATCTGTTATTTTATTTACTGCGTCTATGTAGTTATTAATTTTTTCCATATTAAGAACAAAAGAGTTCTCACCGTGGGCAATACTGTTTCTAATTTGAACCAATCTATCAATGTCTCTTAATTCGTCTTCATCTCTAAATAACGCAGTATTAAAATTAAAGCTGTCACATAACCCATAGAAAATATCAGCTCTTAAATTTGATTTGGTATCAACTTTAGTATTGAACTTTACAGGAGCAGCTAGTATTTCATCAAATTTTTCAGTAAATTCAATTTTCTGTTGAAAAGATTGTTTTCCACTTAACTTTCGATAAGCATCACCAAGACCAACCACAACTAGATTTGACGGTAAATTTTTAGTTTCAATTTTTAATCGATTTAAATGATTCAACATTATTTTTAAAGAGCTTACAATAAAGCCCTCCCAATGCGCATAGATCATCGGAATACACATTCGACACCATAATTGTTCATCAACATTTAAAGAGTTTGATTTATATTTTGCAAACTCTCCATTACGCCAATTATTGCTTTGAATGATTTCATCAACAACGCTATGCACCAGCAAATATCTCCATTGCTCGATCCATACGAGCACGAATTCTCACATTCGAAAATTTACTTGTCCCGATAGCGTTATATTCCCCGTCGTCAAGGAGTTTGTTAATTGCCTCTTCAATTTTAAATTCATTACCATCAATTGACGGATAAGTTTTTGGAACAGCATAAGCAAGCGAATCAAATATATGATTTGCAAAATTACCTTTAGGTCGAAATATTTTCTTTCCAAATTTACCACATAAGAAATTAATGAACTTAATGAATTCATTCTTTTCATTTTCAATATCAAATGGAATTTTTTGATTTGAAACATCTCTCATGAACTCAGTTAGATATTGAGCAACAGTGGTTTTAAAGTTTCCATCTAAATGTTTAAATGCAAAATATCTAAGCACCAACTCTTCAAGGAACATTTCATCCTTTTTATTTTGTGATGGACAAATCAAATCTTCAAAATCTTTTATTTTTGCAATATCACGAAGGATTTGATTTAAATCAACTGGGTAAGATCTAAATATACAGTTTCTGATTTCTTGTTCTGATAAAGGGCTAGATCCAGTATTTAACCGATTGAATAACTCATATCGAATATCCTCTCGACTATCCCAGCGAACAATTTCTACACGACAGACAGATCTTTTAATCGTTGTTTTTAATTTAATAGGCAATGAATCAACTGTTACACCAGATAATTCTTTAACCATTTCCCCTTCGGTTAAAGTAGAATTGTTTTTTTCTGGTACAGATTCTAATAAGCCAAAAAAAGAAAATATTGTTGATATTCTTTGTAAACCATCAACAACTTCCCATTTCCCCTCATCATCCTCAGCAACAAAAATAGGAGGAATTGGAATTCCTAATAAAACAGACTCAATAAATCTTGTTTGTTGAAAAAGAGACCATCTGAAAACTCTTTGGTACTCTGGGGTAATAAAAAGGTCACCATCCTCAAACATATTCATAAGCTCGCCAAACGACATATCAAGGCGATCTGTTTTTAATGAATTTCTTTTTTCTGAAATAACATCTTCTAAAAACAACATAACAATAACCGTATGATTTAATTTACCTTATGCTATCATAAACATATTAAAAATGTCCTGTAGCAATACTGGACGCAGTATTAATCGTCACTCTCCACCTCATTAAGCTGCTTTCAGAACCTACAAAATCAACCAAACAAAATGGTCATAATGTTAACCAGTCGATTTTTCTTTGTCGAAAGTCAGCTGTCGATTTTGATCTTGAACCCCCTAAAAAAACCGCCATCGATTATCCTTCCACTCCTTTGCATCAGCCAACCCCGCGTCATAACGTGCCGCCCAATCTGGAAAAAACGGGATAAAATCGCCCCCCGTGCCGATGATCGCCACAATCCCAATGCAGCACACCACAAATACGCCAG
Organism: Aliivibrio sp.; assembly: GCA_024206155.1. Lineage (GTDB taxonomy): Bacteria > Pseudomonadota > Gammaproteobacteria > Enterobacterales > Vibrionaceae > Aliivibrio. Next base: position 1,653 of record JAAGZR010000737.1, on the reverse strand, counting down.
ATATGGCGTATTCAACGGGGTCTCCCGTCCTAAATCGCCCCCCAAACAAATGAAACCGCCTGTCTGAATAAGGTGAGAAGGGCACGCCTGAAACCGTCATCGCATCGGTCAAAATGTGAGAAACACCACCCCATGCGAAAGCTGTCAGTATGCCTTGGTAATCAAAAATGAAGGTCGCGAACAAAGCGAACGTCAGCCAGTGGGTAAAAATGTGGGTCGTGGTGCGATGCTTTATCGGCTTGCCCAGCACCTTTAACACCCATTCCATCCAATCTGGCGCGGTTGCGCCGAGCACACACACTGCCGCATGGGGAGGGGAAATAACGGCGCACGCACTGCCCGCAATGAGCGTATGATTGATCCATTTCATGCGGTCACGCCCCTAATTGCGTTAGCTTATTGAGCCAATTATTAATAGGCTCTCTTTTTTGATCTTCACACTGCCCAGCCAGTGCCAAGCGATACTCCATGATTTTGGCTTCATGGCTGATGAGGTTCGCGTGTGATTGGGTCAGCTTTTCGAGAAATAACACCTGCTCGCTGGTTTCGGCGATCCCTTTTTTAACTCGCGCTTGGGCACGCGCTTCGAGGCTTCGATATAAGCCAATTTCGCGCCATGCTTGGTTACGTGCAGCAATCGCCGCAATAAAGCCTGCGACATGCTGCGCGGTAATGTTCCTGCGCTGGTATTCGCGCTCGCGTTGCCTTGATCTTTCATTCGCGGAATACAGAGGGATTTTCCCCACGATACCAACATAATGATCCGCTATATCTGGGTAATTCGTGTCCCAAGCATCAAGGGCTTGTTTGTACCCTGCCACCAAATCCAGCTCTGCATTGAAGGTGCTTTTGGCAGGAAAACACGCCAGCACCGCCAAGTAGACCTCATCGGCATTGATCTTAGGGGCTTTTTTTAACGGCTCTGTTGGGGCATTAAAGTGCGTTTCGTCCGAATACAGCCTTGGCAGCTCAAACGGCTTTTGCTCAGGTGGTGGGGGCGGCGCTTCGGCGAAAGGGTCTATTTTTTCCCACGCGGCAAGCAGATCCGCCATTGGCTCTGCTTTAGCATGGCTTACCACAACACACAGCGCCAACGCAGTAGCAAGGCAAAGCGCTTGGTTATTTTTCATTGAGCTGCTTCACCATTGCCATAATTTTTAGTCGTAATTTTTCACGATCCTTACCTTTGGCATGTTGATACACAGCAAACATCGCCAATAAATGCGCCTTCTCTTTGTCTGTTATCATCAATCTGCCCTCGCACTGCGTCTTCCACTGCCAAGGGCATTCAAGCCTGCCAGCACCGCCGCCACTTCCCACGCCCCGCCAGCCGCTAACATGGCTGCCAAGATCCACATGAACATGACGGTTGAATCATAACTCGCGTCCGTTTGCAGTTGGGTTCTCTGAGGGTCTTTGCGCTCGACCAAGGTGCGGATATTCGGGGGCAGGCGGTTCTCATCACTGCACGCCATGATCCAAATTTTGGCAGACATCAAGCAACGCCTTGCGATTTGGCACTTTCTGCCTGTCAGCTTATGCGCATCATCCACATAAAGGTTCGCGCCCGTTTCATAGACATAATCTGCCAGCCTTTCCGCCTTTTGGTGTTGATTGAGCTTACGCCAGGGCGTGACATTGTCACAGGCGTTG
>JAAGZR010000127.1 GCA_024206155.1 Aliivibrio sp. | reverse complement strand
TCGTCACCTAAATCAATATCATCAGCAATCACATTACCTGTAACTTTAGTAAATTGACCATTAAACGTCTCACCATCAGGAAGAAAGTCTTGAGCATCTTCAATCACGGTTGCTGAATTATCACCTGACACAACAGGTAAATCATTAGTACCTGTAATTGTGAAATCTATCTGTTCACTGGTAAATCCACCATTGGAGTCATGCACTACCGCAGTGAACGTTTCTGAAATTTGATCACCTTCATTTAATGATTGAATAGCAGCAGAGTCAGTATCTATTACATACTTCCATGAGCCATCAGCTTCAAGATAAAACGTACCATAGTTACCTACATAAGTTCGATCTTCAAATGAAGTAGTATCTCCAGCATCTACATCGGTTGCCACAAGCTGGCCGGAAACAGTTCCTGGTATTGGATCTGTCGTATTATCTTCAATGTACTCGCCTGTTGTCCCACCAGTAATTTCAGGAAGATCGTTCGTACCTTGAATAGTAATAACTACATTATCAGTTGATGCAACACCTTGTGAATCTGTTACTGTTACCGTAAATGTTTCGGTAAGAGTATCGTTAGGCCCAAGTGCTTGAATTACCAGTAATGAATTAGTTAAAGAGTAAGTCCATTTACCACTTGAATCCATGGTTAGCGATCCATATTGACCGACGCCATTATCAAGATTCCAACCATGGACATCGCCGATATCAGGATCGGATGTTTGCAATTGTCCTTCAATAACTGTTGTTTTGTCTTCAACTGCCGTACCTGTCAATGCACCACTTAATAATGGCGCATCATTCGTTCCCTCTATAGTAATTTTCACTTCAACTTCAGATAATTCACCAAATGAATCAGTTACTTTTACCATGATGATATCGACAAGCTCTGCACCTTCTTTTAAGCCATTAACAGAGCTATTGCTGTTATTCAGTGCATAAGTCCAATTACCATCTTGATCAATGCGAAAGTGACCATATTGACCTGCTGCACCAATAATTTCCCACTCAATAACATCCGTTGAATCTAGATCGCCAGACTTCAGTTCTCCGGTTACTTCATTGTTTGCAGCGTCTTCTTTAATTTCACCGGTGGTATCACCAATAATACCTGGAGAACTGTTTGTCCCTGCAATATCAATAATAACTTCGATTTGATTAGTGCCACCTTCCCCATCATCAACTTTAACAACAAATGTGTCTTGAACCGTTTGACCAGAAGAAATACCTATCGTTGCCGGTCTTGAATTATCTAGTTGATATGTCCACATTCCAGTGTTCGGATCAATACTTAACGCCCCGTAAACTCCCTCAGGTGTAAGGATTGACCATGTATGATCATCTAAACTATCAATATCTACAGCGGTTAACTCTCCGGTTGCGACATCTTTTCCAGCTGTGCCCTCAATTGTACTGCCCGTTGTTGCACCCGCGATCGATGGTTTATCATTATCACCAATAACATCAATAATAATTTCTTTTGAGGTTGAAGAACCAAACCTATCAGTAACGGTTACCGTAAAGGTATCCTGAACTCTTTCTCCTTCAGATAATGATTGCACTGAACTTTTATCATTATCAAGAACATAAACCCATTTACCATTAGTATCTAATGTCAATGTTCCGTACGAACCCGTACTTGAATCTAACGACCATGTATGTGTATCACCAATATCTTGATCATCTGGATACAGTTGCCCATCAATCTTAGTAATCACAGAATCTTCTTCTATAATTCCAGCTAATTCACCAGATAGCTCAGGGGTGTCATTTGTCCCTTTTACTTTTACTGTCACTTCAACGGTATCAATTGCACCATATTGGTCTTCGACTTGAATAATAAATCTTTCTTTTTCGGTTTGACCAGAAAGCAAGCCTTGAGTTGCTGCAAGAGAATTATCTATAGTGTATGTCCACTTACCATTAGTATCTAATGACAATGAACCATATAAACCTTGTGAATCG
>JAAGZR010000736.1 GCA_024206155.1 Aliivibrio sp. | reverse complement strand
GTAACCATTACGAACGCCATTTTTTTGTCCGCTTGATGCTGGCTTATCTGAACCTGTATTTCCACTAGGTTTTCCACCATTGCCATTGCGATTTTGACCTTGAGAGCTAGGCTTACCGTTACGGTTATTCTTATTTTGACCACCGCGACTATTACTATTGCGAGGGTCACCATCAAACTGTGCTTGAGTATGCTTAGTTGCAAAACGTTTCGCACCGTGACGTCCTGTTTGACGACGTTCAGCAGGTGTTTGTGTATCAATATCGTCTTCAGGCACTAAACAGTGTGGCTTGTCACCAATAAGGTGCTTTTTACCCATCTCTGTTAGTGCTTCACGGATCATCTTCCAGTTTTTAGGATCGTGATAACGTAATAAACCTTTATGTAGTCGACGTTGGCGCTCACCTTTAGCTACCGTCACATCTTCACGCTTTTTATACTTCACGCGTTTCAGTGGGTTTGTTTCTGAATAATACATTGACGTTGCATTACACATTGGCGATGGATAGAAGTTCTGAACCTGATCACACTCAAGGTTGTTCTTTTTCAGCCACATCGCTAGGTTCAGCATGTCTTCATCT
>JAAGZR010000735.1 GCA_024206155.1 Aliivibrio sp. | reverse complement strand
GTTATTACGAAGTAGAATTTACAGACAGGTTTAATAACAACTGCCAATACTATATATACACAGAATCAACTAGAGATGGTTACGAAGTATGGGTTGCTACTGAAGACATGGGTAATGTATGCATATCAGAAGACGTTTATTACTACGACAGTGATCTTCATGATGCATTAGCTGATGCTATTAAAGATGAGTTATCACCTATTTACTTAGATGATACAGATGCTGACTTTGTTGACTATGCTATTGAAGAAGTATACGAGTATTTGTATGATCGTAAGCTACAAGAAGTTGAGTCAGAGCTTGAAGCTCAAGGTTATGAGTGGCCTGAAAAAGCTGAAGCATAATGACGGAAAAAGAAATAGACAAATTAGCAGAGTTAATTGCAGATAAATTAATTGCTAAACAAAAAGAATATGACGAGCAGTTCCATATAGATCTGCAGGAAACAATAAGCGATAAGCTTGGTAATGTTAGGCACGTAAGCGAAGAAGAGCTTTTACTTGCAGAACTTGCTAGGCTTATGACGCTATTGTCATCATATGAGAAATCAGAGCAGTTCGAAAAAGCTGCTGTAATACACGGAAAAATTAAACACATAGAAGAAAAACTAAATAACTTATGATAAAACCAATGCTTGCACACAAAGTCGGTAAGAAAGAAGTCGACTGGTCTGCAAAGAATTTTATACAACCAAAGCTTGACGGCGTGCGTTGTATATTTACTAAAGATGGCGCGTACTCCCGCACCGGTAAACAATTTAAAAATGTAGCTCATCTTGAAGAAGATCTTGAGGACTTTTTCAAAAAATATCCTGACACAGTGCTTGACGGTGAGCTGTATAATCATGCTCTAAAGCACGATTTTGAAAAGATCATATCTTTGGTCAGAAAACAAAAACCAACAGACGAGGATCGGTTTGAAGCTGG
>JAAGZR010000734.1 GCA_024206155.1 Aliivibrio sp. | reverse complement strand
TGTTTATTTCAATTTGCTGTTTATCTCTTTCTTTTCGTGCTGATTCTATAGCTATAAACTCGCTGAATTTATCATTTAAATTTATTAGCGAAGTTTCAAACTTGCTTAGTCTTTCTTCTGGCATGGTGTGTCATTAGTTGGTTTTGTTTTTAATATTATACCAACAAAATCTAAAAGCGTCACTAAAACCCAGAATACGACAGAAAGCGTTAATACTTTGGCCCATGCCTGCTCGAAGTAGTCGCCAGTTGACAAATGCAATAATGATATAAACATGAAGCAATAAAACGTTGATTTCGTAATCAGACCAAAAACTTGTCGTATCGCTCGGATATGCCGCAGCATCTAAAAACATCCCTATTGAAAGTAAAATCATCAGAATAATGCCTGATAGTTTTGTTGCACTTTGAGTAACATTTATCTTTAAGTAAAAGTATAACAAACAATAAATTAAAGAATAACCACCATAGAACAACTGATCACTAGCCCAATCAGAGAAAACACCGTAATCCCATAGCTCACAAACAAGAAAGGCAACAATTAAGCTGCCTTTTTTATTTAAAAAGTAAGATATAACGTACAAAACAAGTATTAAATCACTTACGTTTCTTTCCGTTGTTAGACTTTCCCTTAGGACGCTTATCAGGTGAACCCATTCTAGTAACTCCGACATATTAAAGTGTCCTTTTATTATACTCTAGTTGCCTTGTTTTGTATTGGCATAATTAACACCGAACGAGGCGGTTACTATTGCTCCAAAAAGTGCAGATATAGGCAAGAACAAATCAGTTACCTTGTTAGTTGTTACTGCTAATTGCTCAAGGTCTATATCAACACCAAAGATCACGCAGAAGAACTCTATACCTAGAAGCGCTAGCGATGTTATTAAATAGACCCCATATAATTGAGATACTTTTCTTGATAACTCTCGTCTCATCATTCCATTTGGATCAAGCGTCTTTAGCATTAGCGTCTCGGCTTCTGCGGTCTCTTTTTTTGTTTCAATCCATTCTGACGCTATATTTTCAATTGAACTCATAGCGCCACCTGAAAAAAACCCTATTACCTTATCAAGCATAATCACAACCTCACTATTTCAATTGTGTGTTTATCACCTATTAGCTCATCCATAAGTGCATCATAAGCCTTTCCGCTTGCTACGCCCGCCCACTCACCACCAAGCACGCCGAAGCCGCTAACAGGAGCTATACAGCCTTGTAGTTCACTAGCCTTGTTAGCCTTGTGAATTAATATATGAGTTCTTCTTGTGCCTCCACTTAACGACACACCTAAAGACTCATTCTCTAAACAATATGTACTTCCGAACTTAGGTGATAAAGTAGGGCTTAACTCATAAGTGCCCGCAGGAATACAGCTCACACTAGGCTTGTTATCGTCCCATTTTTTTTCCATCGTATAACAGAGTAGATTGTCACCATGCCATAGCTTACCCACTGTACAGTTATTCGCCGTAAACGTTACTAGCTTTAGTTTCATTTTCTTAACCTTTAATCTCTCTAAATTTAAT
>JAAGZR010000126.1 GCA_024206155.1 Aliivibrio sp. | reverse complement strand
GAACTATCCATTGCTAATGCTTCCAAAAAAGCGCGCAATGCAGAGCAAGAACTAGAGGCGGTAAAACGCTCGATAACCGAATTAAAACAGCAACAATCAGAGCTTACTCAACAACAAATTGGACAAACCGAAGTATTAAAAGACTTACTTGTCAATTACTACTTAATAAGTCGTAATAATCAACTTTCTAATGTGCTCAGTGGCGATGACGTCACTAAAATCGATCGCATGACACAATACGCCCAACGTATTTCTGAAGCCCGAGTGGGTGCGATTTCTCAGTTAGAATTCACAACGATGCAGCTAAAAGAGAAAGAAGTCTCTCTTCTTAAGCAGCAACAACGACAAAGTGAGTTATTAGATCAATACAAGCAAGAAAAAATCACACTGCAAACATCACAAAACAAGCGTAAGAAAACCGTTTCCAGTATCAAAAAACGCATTTCAAATGAAAATGGTTACTTAAATGAACTACAGCAAAATGAAAAACGCTTAAAAGTTGCCATCGCAAAAGCGAAAGCAAACAACAATGTTCCTATGGATGGTATTGCTCGTCAAAAAGGGCGCTTACCTTGGCCTATTAGCAATGCAAAAACACTGCATAGTTTTGGGACAAAACAAACAGGGCAGCTCACTTGGAAAGGCATGGTGCTAGCCAGTGAATACGGTACACCGGTAAAAGCCGTTGATTCAGGTAAGGTCGTTTTTGCTGATTGGTTACGAGGCTATGGCTTAATGGTGTTAATCGATCACGGCAAAGGTGATATGACACTTTATGGCTACAACCAAAGCTTAATGAAGAAAGAAGGCGATAAGGTTCAAGCAGGAGAGACGATTGCGGTTGTTGGCGACAGTGGTGGTCAAGATAGACCTTCACTTTACTTCGAAATCCGTCGTAACAGTAAAGCGCAAAACCCTCGCTCTTGGTTAAAACGTTAATGGTTTAGTGATTTGATTAAATAACTGTTATAAATAGAATTCAGATCGTTTGGCTCGCAGAACTCATAGGTGATCGCCGTAATAACGGCGATCAATCTGAACCCTTTAAGGGAGTTTGCGACCGACCTGAATCCTTATCTTTCTAAACGTTAAAATATTAAAGCTGGATTATTTTAGGGTTTTATTTGGATCGTCTTCTTTACGTTGAAACTCACCTTCAAATACATCACCTTGTTGATCATTCTGATTTGTGTGATCAAATGGGTTACCTTGATTAAACGGACCATTTTGGTCAAAGCCACCACCAAACCCAGCATGAAAACCACTCTGCGATGCTCCCATACCATTTACTTTTACACGGCTCATTAATTGTTTGGCTAAATACGCTCTCGGTGCTGGAAGCAATACTAGCATACCTAATGCATCAGTCATAAAGCCTGGGACAAGCAATAATACACCAGCAATCGCCAACATTATGCCTTCTACAATTTGTTGTGCAGGTAACTCGCCTTGTTGTAATTTTGATTGCACTGACATTAAAGTCTGAATACCTTGGCTACGGACTAATGATGCACCAACAAAAGCGGTGATCAATACTAATCCAAGTGTTGGCCACATCCCTAACATGCCCCCTACTTGCACAAACAGCGCAATTTCAATAATGGGAACAAAAATAAACAATAATAATAAAATAGGAAACACAATATACCTCAATTAGATTTAATACGAACTTTCACTTTTCGCTTAATTTAGTGTAGCAGGCATTCTCTGCGAACCACTTTTTCTGTCTTTATTATGACAGATGCGGCACATCTCCTCATTTTTCAAGAAAACTTTCTGTAAAAGAGTGTAAACAGCCACGAAATTCATTAACTCGATTAGCAGTTATATAACCTATAAAGTAAATACATTAACAACTAGTGAGAGCATTATCTCAATTTGAAATATTTTGCAAAAACTAGACTTAAAAAGTGATCTGCTTAACACTTTTACCACTAAAGAGGTGTATGATGACCTTAAAACAAGGCATCAGGTACGATATTGATCACCCTCTGACGAACGGACTCTACTCGCAGATATGATCGCTTGGACAGAATCCAATAATTAAAATATAGAACCTTAAAAGGCTTACTATGACTCAGATGCTTGATTTAGAAAAAACGAATACTGCAACTCGTATTGAAGAAGATTTGCTAGGTGAACGTCACGTTCCTTCTGAAGCTTACTACGGTATTCATACCCTTCGCGCGATGGAGAACTTCAACATTTCAAATGTAACTATTTCTGATGTTCCTGAGTTTGTTCGTGGCATGATCTACACTAAAAAAGCAGCCGCTTTAGCTAACAAAGAATTAGGTGCTATCCCTTCACAAGTTGGTGAGTACATCATCAAAGCATGTGATTTAATTCTTGAAACTGGCAAGTGCATGGATCAATTCCCATCAGATGTTTACCAAGGCGGTGCTGGTACTTCAGTTAACATGAATGCTAACGAAGTTATTGCTAACGTTGCTCTTGAACTGATGGGTAAAGAGAAAGGCGAATACGACATCATTAATCCTAATGATCACGTTAACCGTTCTCAATCAACTAACTGTGCATACCCAACAGGTTTCCGTATTGCTGTATACAATAGCATGATGAAACTGATCGAAGCGATTGAATACCTAAAAGGTGCATTCGATCTTAAAGATCAAGAATTCCGTAACATTCTAAAAATGGGTCGTACTCAACTTCAAGATGCGGTTCCAATGACAGTTGGCCAAGAGTTCCACGCTTGGGGTGTTTTACTTCAAGAAGAAGTGAAAAACCTTAACTACACAGCGCAACTTCTTTTAGAAGTAAACATCGGCGCAACAGCAATCGGTACTGGCTTAAACGCTGCGACGGGTTACCAAGAAGCAGCGGTTCGTCATCTAGCAGAAGTAACAGGCTTGCCATGTGTTGCTGCTGAAGACTTAATTGAAGCAACATCTGACTGTGGTGCTTACGTTATGATCCACGGTGCGCTAAAACGTACTGCGGTTAAAATGTCTAAAATCTGTAATGACTTACGTCTTCTTTCTTCTGGTCCTCGTGCTGGCCTTAATGAATTGAACTTACCTGAGCTTCAAGCGGGTTCTTCAATCATGCCTGCTAAAGTAAACCCAGTAATTCCGGAAGTAGTAAACCAAGTATGTTTCAAAGTAATCGGTAACGATACTACAGTAACTTTCGCTGCTGAAGCGGGTCAACTGCAATTAAACGTAATGGAACCTGTTATTGGTCAAGCACTGTTCGAATCTATCGAAATCTTGAAAAATGCTTGTGTGAACCTACGTGACAAATGCATCGATGGCATCACTGTAAACAAAGAAATCTGTGAAGCTCACGTATTTAACTCTATCGGTATCGTGACTTACCTAAACCCATTCATTGGCCACCACGAAGGTGACATTGTTGGTAAAATTTGTGCAGAAACAGGTAAAAACGTTCGTGATGTAGTTCTTGAGCGTGGTCTTCTAACAGAAGAACAACTGGATGACATCTTCTCAGTAGAGAACCTGATGCATCCGCAATACAAAGCAAAACGTTATGATTAATACGTAACGCCTAAAATAGCGAGCTCACTGAAGCTCGCTTTTTTTATCTTCTAAATTTTCTAACTAAAAAACTTAAGTAATCATTCATACTTTTATTGATTTACTGTATATAACTATTCAATAAAAATCTGAATAATTATTTTAAATTTAAACACTGGAGTTATCTATGATTGCTGTACAGCTTCTCGTCGTACTACTGTTCATCTATTTAGGTGCACGTATTGGCGGTATCGGTATCGGTTTTGCAGGTGGTGCAGGCGTACTAGTTCTTACCATGATCTTAGGTCTAGATGCAGGTTCTATCCCTATCGATGTTATTTTAATCATCATGTCTGTTATCACTGCGATTGCTGCTATGCAAGTGGCTGGTGGTATGGATTGGTTGGTTGACCTAGCAGAAAAATTCTTACGTAAAAATCCAAAACGCATTACTTTCTATGCACCAATCGTGACTTATTTCATGACGATGTTAGCAGGTACTGGTCACACTGCATTCTCTACACTTCCTGTTATTGCCGAAGTAGCTAAAGAACAAGGTGTTCGTCCTTCTCGCCCACTTTCTATCGCTGTTGTTGCTTCTCAAATTGCAATCACTGCGTCTCCAATCTCGGCGGCGGTTGTTTTCTTCTCTGGTATCCTTGAGCCTCTAGGCGTGGATTATCTAACACTATTAGCAGTATCTATTCCATCAACGTTCCTAGCGTGTATGGTTGGTGCATTCGTTGCTAACTTCCTAGGCTGTGAGCTGAAAGATGATGCGGTTTATCAAGAGCGTCTTGCAAAAGGTTTAATTAAGATGAATGGCGAAGGTAAGCGTGACATTTTACCAACGGCAAAAGCGTCTGTTTACATCTTCTGTGTGGCAATCGTTGCTGTTGTTGCTTATGCAACCATGATCAGTGGCAGTGTTGGCTTGATTGAACACCCAACCATTGGTCGTAACGAAGCGATTATGGCATTAATGCTAACCGCTGCTGCTGCTATCGTGACGTTCACTAAAATTGATGCGTCTAAAATTGCTAATGCTGCGACATTCAAATCAGGCATGAGTGCTTGTGTGTGTGTTCTTGGTGTTGCGTGGCTTGGTGATACGTTTGTGTCTTCTCACATTGGTGAAATCGAAGAGTTCTCAGCTGAGATCCTTGCACAATACCCGTGGATGCTAGCGATTGTTTTATTCTTTGCTTCTATGCTTCTTTACTCTCAAGGCGCAACAACTACCGCTCTAATGCCTGCAGCCCTTGCGATTGGTGTTGCTCCAATTACGGCGGTTGCTTCTTTTGCGGCAGTAAGTGCACTGTTTGTTCTTCCTACTTACCCAACGCTACTTGCTGCGGTTGAAATGGATGACACAGGTTCAACACGTATTGGTAATCTTGTATTTAACCACCCATTCTTCATTCCAGGTATTGCTACGATTACGACTTCGGTTGCACTAGGTTTTGTATTCGGTGGTATTATTCTTTAATAGATGAATTGCAATAATATCCCTCAAAATGGCAGCTAATTTAGCTGCCATTTTTTATGTATTTTTGTTCATGAACTGATCGGTACAACCAATATATCAATAGGAGATTGGTGAATTAGCGGTCGAGAATATGAGATGATTTTACTTAAGAAATCATGATGATGTCCGCAAATCAATAAATCGATTTCATTCGCTTTTACTGCTTTATCTACTTTATGGCTAAGATCTCCCGTTCCTACCCAAAAACTCTCAATTGGAAACTGAGTATACTGCTGAAAATCATTCAGCCATTTATTTGAAGGTTCATTCAACGGTTTACGCTCTGGCTCTGCTTGTATATCAACGAGCTCAGGATAAATCTCACCATGAGTACCATCAATATGAATAAAAGACACTTTGGCACCTAATAGCTCCGCCATAGAAACGCCTCTATCAATCAATACATGACTCTCTTCTGAAAGATCCAGTGCCACAAGAATATGTTTGTATTTCATCACTATACCCTCTGGTTATTCACCCTAATAATTAATCATCGTAACAAGCATAGTTTCTGTTCAATAAAAAGAGTGTCGTAGGGATCTCGAAACCGTGACAAATAAAAAATAATTACACTAGGTAGCGAAGAGAAAGGAGCGGATCATTAATACAATTGATACTATACTTGTCGAACTCTTGACCATTTCGATAGTCATACCCGTATCTATTTTAATAAAGACTTTCACATGACGAACTTACTCCGTTTTCGAGCTGCCCTTTTATCATTTTTCATTCTATTTACCTCCTTTATCCCTCAAGCTGTCGCGTCCTTTGACCTGACTAAATTACAGGGCGAGCAAACCTCTTCTTTTGTGACCGTAAATGAAGCCTTCCCGTTTAATTTCATGCAGCAAGGAGATAGAGTTTATTTAGATTGGCAAGTAATGCCTGATTATTACCTATACCAACAACGTATTTCGGTAACGGCTAATGGTGCAAAGATTGCTGATTTAGTGATGGAAGAAGGTACGCCTCATAATGATGAATTTTTTGGTAATGTGAACATCTACACCGAACCTCTTACGATCACGGTTCCTCTTATCTCTGTTAGTGATAATGCAGAGTTAACCGTGCGATACCAAGGTTGTGCGAAAGCCGGTTTCTGTTATCCACCAGAGATCCGCAAAATTCCACTATCTGCATTAACCGGACTAAGTTCATATCAAGATGAAACGGCAAATACGCATGTTGTGGCAAAAAATGATAACGCACCAGTTAGGGTAGAAAAGAAAACATCATCAAATTCAGAGCAAAAAGATGCGTCTCAAACTCAACAGCAAGAGCTAGCTGACAACTTAGGTGATGCTTGGTGGACACCGTTTTTATTCTTAGCGCTTGGTATTGGTCTTGCGTTTACGCCTTGCGTATTGCCTATGTATCCTATCTTAACTGGCATTGTTTTAGGTGGCGGTAAACTGTCTCATGGTAAAGCTTTCAAGCTCTCTTTTATTTACGTTCAAGGCATGGCGTTAACCTATACTTTACTTGGGTTAGTGGTTGCTTCGGCAGGTATGCAATTTCAGGCTGCATTACAACATCCTTATGTGTTAATTGGCTTGAGTATCATGTTTGTGCTGCTCGCTCTGTCGATGTTTGGCGCTTACACAATTCAATTACCAAGCAGCCTACAAACTAAATTAAATGACATTAGTAACCAGCAAAAAGGCGGTAACTTAGGTGGTGTCTTTGCTATGGGTGCAATTTCAGGTTTAGTGTGTTCGCCATGTACGACCGCTCCTCTTTCGGGTGCATTGCTTTATGTTGCCAAAAGTGGTGATTTACTTACTGGTGCTGTCGCTCTGTACGCTTTGGCTATTGGTATGGGTATCCCATTAATTTTAGCCGCTGTATTTGGTAATAAACTGCTACCAAAAGCGGGTGTGTGGATGACACATGTAAAAACACTGTTTGGTTTTATTTTACTTGCCGTTCCTGTGTTCTTATTAGAGCGAATCCTTCCACATAACGTAACTCCATTTATTTGGTCTGCGTTAGGTGTTGCAGCATTTGGCTGGCTTTATCATGTTAAAGCAACCATGCCCCAATCTTGGAAAACGAGTGGCGTTGGGATCATCGCGATCTTAGGTATTGTTGGCTCAGCAATCCCTGTGATTGATGCTATTTCAGGGAAAATACATACTGAAGTAAACACCACCACTCAAACTGTCACGTTTAAAAAAATCGCTAATCTAGAAGATTTGAATCGAGAACTTGAGGCAGCAAAAGCCCAAGGGAAACCCGTCATGCTCGACTTCTATGCTGACTGGTGTGTAGCATGTAAAGAGTTTGAAAAATACACCTTCCATAATGAAAAGGTTGAACCGCTCTTAGGACAGTTTATCTTGTTGCAAGCTGACGTAACTAAAAACAGCCCAGAAGATATTGCCCTATTACAACAACTCAAAGTTCTTGGGTTACCAACCATCGATTTTTGGAATGCAAATGGCGATTATTTATCGAATGCTCGATTAACAGGATTTATGAAAGCAGAACCATTTATGAACCATTTAAGTACAAACGTGACCAATGTTGAAGAATAATGTTTCTTTATTGAGCAAAATCATTGGTGATACACAGAAACTTATTTTATAATGCGAATTAATGATTTTTGATTCTACGACTTACGTTTTTATTGAGGTATACAAATGAGATTAATCCCGCTAAATCGCGCAGAACAAGTTGGCGCATGGTCAGCACAACACATTGTTAACCGTATTAATGCATTCAACCCAACAGCAGATCGTCCATTTGTTCTTGGTTTACCAACTGGCGGTACTCCATTAAACACGTATAAGAAACTTATTGAGCTTCATAAAGCTGGCGAAGTGAGCTTTAAGAACGTAGTAACATTCAACATGGATGAGTACATTGGCTTAGATGCTGATCACCCAGAATCTTACCGTACTTTCATGCACGAGAACTTCTTCAACCACATCGATATTCAAGCAGAAAACATCAACCTATTAGATGGTAATGCAGCAGATAACGAAGCAGAGTGCCAACGTTACGAAGACAAAATTAAGTCTTACGGTCGCATCAACCTATTCATGGGTGGTGTGGGCAACGACGGTCACATCGCATTCAACGAGCCAGCATCATCTTTATCTTCTCGTACACGTATCAAAACGTTAACTGAAGATACGCGTATTGCTAACTCTCGCTTCTTCGGTGGCGACATGAATCTTGTTCCTAAGTACTCACTAACTATCGGTGTTGGTACTCTGCTTGATTCTGAAGAGATCATGATCCTAATCACAGGCCACAACAAAGGTCTTGCACTGCAAGCGGCTGTTGAAGGTTCTGTAAACCACATGTGGACTGTATCTGCACTTCAACTTCACCCTAAATCAGTAATCGTTTGTGATGAGCCGTCAACACAAGAACTGAAAGTGAAAACAGTAAAATACTTCCAACAGCTTGAAGCTAAAAACATGGAAGGCTTTTAATTTATAGTGAACATTCACTTAAATTAAGCTCAAAAAAAACCACCGATTAAAAACGGTGGTTTTTTTATGCATGAAGCTTACTTGAGCTTAGGCCTTTAATCTCTTAGGCAACTTAATCGATATCAGTGCAGCCAATAACAAAAATCCAAACGATACCCACAAGCATGCAGCAAAACCTGCCATTTGAAATACCCAACCAGATAGAATAGTTCCCACTAAACGTCCCATAGCATTAGCCATATAATAGAAACCGACATCCATAGATACGCCATCACCTTTGGCATAACTCACAATCAGATAAGAGTGAAGTGAAGAGTTAACGGCAAAAATACCACCGAAAATCAACAAACCAATCACGATAACATATTCAGGTTGCCACCCCATCTGAACACAATAAGCGATAATACCGGTCACTAATGCTAATAAACTTACCCACCATATTGCAGCTCGGCCATCGGGCACTTTACCTTCCGCTTTACCTGTGATTTTAGGCGCGAAACCTTGTACAAAACCATACGCAATCACCCATAGTGCTAAAAAGCCACCAACCAATGAATGATCCCAATTAAAAACGCTACCAAGGTAAATAGGTAAAGCGACAACAAACCATACATCTCGTGCACCAAACAGAAATAGGCGAGCAGCCGAAAGCGTATTAATTTGTTCTGATTTTGAAAACAATTGAGTAAATTTAGGCTTTGATTTTGCTTTCCCCATGTCACCATCAAGCAAAAGAACACTACCAACAAATACCACAAAAAGAACGCTCGCCATTGCAATAACAGCAAACTGAAAACCAATTGTCGTTAGCAGTAAACCACCTAAAAAGAAGCCTGCCCCTTTAAGTGCATTTTTAGATCCCGTTAAGATAGCAATCCACTTGTAGAGAGAGCCTTCTTGATCACTTGGCACTAATGTTTTTATCGCACTTTTAGCACTCATTTTATTGAGATCTTTTGCGATACCAGATAGTGCTTGAGCCGCCATTACCCAAGGGATAGTGAGCCAAACAGTAGGTACAGCAAGCATCAATAATGCAAATACCTGCATCCCTAAACCGACGTTCATGGTTTTATTTAATCCAAGTCTTGCACCAAGCCAACCACCAACTAAGTTAGTCACCACACCAAAAAATTCATAAAACAAAAAGAGAGAAGCTATCGCTAAGGTGCCGTAACCCAAATCATGAAAATAGAGCACAACCAACATACGCAACGCACCATCAGTAATGGTAAAGTTCCAGTAATTGAACGTCACTAACATGTACTGACGTATGCTATGACTTAGTTGAGAAAACATAAAATTCATCCGTTCAAATAAAAAAGCCACAGAAAACCGCTGCTTCCTGAGGCCTTATCTAAAATTGATTATTTACCAGCAATTGCATCAATGTATTCAATTTGCACAGGTTTAGTGAATGCGCCCGGACGTAGTGCTTGTACTTGTTGCTTAATCACGTCTAAATCCCAACCTAAATCCAATAACAAATGTCCAGCAAGCAACCCAGTTCGGCCTGAACCGCCCATGCAATGCATTGCTACCTTGCCATTATTTTCCAATACTTTTTGCAGTTCTGGCGTTGCTGCTTTCCATTGTGCTGCAAACTCATCACCCGGTGCACAATCGTCCTCAATTGGCAAATAAAACCATTTCATGCCTAGACGCTGTACTTCTTCACCAAGATATCCTACGCCTTTTTCTGTTAATTCGTCTTGGCTTAACGCTGTTGCTACCGCTTCAACACCTTGTGCTTTTAGTTGCTCTAATGAGGCTGTTAAATCAACCCCTTTTGTTCCTGGACACGGAGTTAAAATTAATGCGCTATGAGTGCCTGTTACAGGAAGTTCCCAAGTAGGATGTGTCATTATTAAATTCCTTAAAAATTAAGCCAAACCAACATTACGAACAAGTTCAGCAGTACGCGTTGCATAGCCCATTTCGTTATCATACCAAGCGTAAATCTTCACCATGCGCTTACCCACAAGCATAGTAGATAGTGCATCTACAATCGTTGAGCGTTGGTCGCCTTTGTAATCAATCGATACTAATGGGCGCTCTTCGTAACCTAAAATACCGCGTAGATCACCCTGTGACGCATCCTTTAATAACTGATTTACTTCTTCAACCGTGGTATCTCTTTTTACTTCAAAGATAATGTCAGTCAACGATGCATTCGCTAAAGGAACGCGTACCGCATGACCATCAATTTTATTTTTAAGCTCAGGGAAGATTTCCACAATCGCTTTAGCAGAGCCCGTTGTTGTTGGGATCAAGCTCATGCCACACGCGCGTGCACGACGAAGATCTTTATGCGGCGCATCTAAAATGGTTTGAGTATTGGTCAAATCATGAATAGTAGTAAATGCCGCATTCTCAATCCCTAGCTCCTTATTGATAACTTTAACAATTGGAGCAAGGCAGTTTGTTGTACAAGATGCCGCCGTGACGATTTGGTGAACCGCAGGGTCAAAAATATCGTCGTTCACACCAACCACAATGTTCGCAACACCGTCTTCTTTAACTGGAGCAGACACAACTACTCGCTTAACACCTTGTGCTAAGTATTTATCTAAAAATGTGCGTTTACGGTGTACACCAGTTGCCTCAATCACCACATCACAGCCAGACCAATCAACCGAATCGATGTCTTTTTCTTGCGTCGTCTTAAGCGTATGACCATTAATGATCATGTCGCTTCCATTACTAGCTACTTCGTGGTGCCAGCGCCCTTGAATAGAATCAAACTCCAATAAATGTGCCAATGTATGCGTATCACCCGCAACGTCATTGATTTGTACAAATTCAAGTTCAGGCCAATCAAATGCCGCTCTTAGCGCCAAGCGTCCAATACGACCAAATCCGTTAATACCTACTTTAATTGTCATTGTCTTATATCCTTAATTTAGCAACACGCTTTCATTGCGTTTAATTTATCAGTGTCTTTTTTGTATTGAGTTTGCAAACAATTCGATTGCTTCAAACCCTCTATAATTTTGCTTAACCAACCTGGTAATTCGGTGCTGATTTGGTAATACACCCACTGACCTTCACGCGTATCCACCAATACACCCGATTGACGCAGCAGTGCTAAATGACGTGAGATCTTCGGCTGGCTTTCATCTAATGCTTCTGTTAGTTGGTTTACACATAAACGACTTTCACGAGCGATAAGTAACAGACAACGCATACGCGTTTCATCAGAAAGCAGTTTGAAAAATTGATGAGGTAACATAAAAAGCCTTAAATATGGATAT
>JAAGZR010000733.1 GCA_024206155.1 Aliivibrio sp. | reverse complement strand
GCAGCTTCGAAATCAGCCTTACCAATAGTGGTATGGATAATACCGTTCTTGTCGTTACGGTAACGGATTTGACCAGACTTAGCATTTTTAACAGCGCCAGCCACGTCAGGAGTTACAGTACCAACTTTAGGGTTAGGCATTAAACCGCGTGGGCCTAAGATCTGACCTAGTTGACCAACAACACGCATTGCATCAGGAGAAGCAATAACAACGTCGAAGTTCATTTCGCCAGCTTTTACTTGCTCAGCTAAGTCTTCCATACCTACAACGTCAGCACCAGCTTCTTTAGCTTTCTCTGCGTTTGCACCTTGTGTAAATACAGCAACACGTACTTCACGGCCAGTACCATTTGGTAATACGGTAGCGCCACGAACGTTTTGGTCTGATTTACGAGCATCGATACCAAGGTTTACTGCAACATCGACGCTTTCACGGAAGTTAGCAGTAGCAAATTCTTTTAATAAAGAAACAGCTTCGTTGATATCATATTCTTTTAATACGTCTACTTTTTCACGGATAAGACGAGCGCGTTTTGATAATTTAGCCATTGATTAGTCCTCTACCACTAAACCCATTGAACGAGCAGAACCCGCAATGGT
>JAAGZR010000732.1 GCA_024206155.1 Aliivibrio sp. | reverse complement strand
CTTTGGTCTTATCTTTCTTTCTAATCTTTTACCCTTTTCTGGGTTCATCATGATTAGAGGCATGTAGTTTTCTGGACTTGGGCCAATTCCGGGAAACCCACTACTCCAAATTTCTATGGTAGATATTCTAAGGTTGTTAGTAGGCTTTACTGGAAGTAGATTTCCATCTACATCTATGTCTATAAACCCTTCTGTAAACCCTCCATCAAAAGCATCGTCCCTTGCTTCTACTAAAACGTTAAACGATAGAGTGTAGCCGTTCTTCTTTTGCAGGTCTGGATACCCATCTTGCCACTGATACTTATTTGCCACAACATTGTTGCTTGGCTTTAACGAATATGTGGTAAAGTTTTTATACATTCCCGGATGTCTATCGTCACTTGCGTCACCAAGGAAAGTAAAATCTTCGTATTGCACAATTAAAATGCCACTGGGATCTTCAAACTTAATGTCACTAATTGTATATCTGGGAGCAAGCTCAGATTCAATATTATTGATAGGCGCAGAAAGTCTAAGTAGTAGTCTACTATCTAAAGGCTTCAGGGAAAGCTCATCTAGATAAAATTTAGCTTGGTATTGCCCTTCTGTATGGTTAGTGTGGGGTGTTATATAACTACAAATATCATCAGCGACTAATTCAGAATATTCATTATGGGTAGTATACTTACCTATAAAAACGCCTTCGTCTATAAAGCTAGCTACTGGAAGCGTTACTTCTGGTGGCGCGTTACATTCAGCGCTAGTGTCAATATCGGTTGAACCATATTTACCAACAAAATCACCAAGCTCTATAGGATTGCCGTAAAAATGGTCTGGTATTACATCTCCACTAGCATATAGTTTTTGAGTGTTTGAATAATTTCCTAAATCAAAGTACTCTGGGAAATCACCGTGAAATTTATCTAAAAAGTCTGACCTTATTTCGCCAACGGCATTCAAGTCTTGGTTAACGCTATAGTCTACCGTTAAACCGTCATCAATAGAGGTGGATACTTCTAGTATTGCTCTTAGAAAAACG
>JAAGZR010000731.1 GCA_024206155.1 Aliivibrio sp. | reverse complement strand
CTTTGGTCTTATCTTTCTTTCTAATCTTTTACCCTTTTCTGGGTTCATCATGATTAGAGGCATGTAGTTTTCTGGACTTGGGCCAATTCCGGGAAACCCACTACTCCAAATTTCTATGGTAGATATTCTAAGGTTGTTAGTGGGCTTTATTGGAAGTAGATTCCCATCTATATCTATATCTATAAAACCATCTGTAAACCCTCCATCAAAAGCATCGTCCCTTGCTTCTACTAAAACGTTAAACGATAGAGTGTAGCCGTTCTTCTTTTGCAGGTCTGGATATCCATCCTGCCACTCGTACTTGCTTGCTACAACGTTGTTGCTTGGCTTTAAGGAATACGTAGTGAAGTTTTTGTACATCCCCGGATGCCTGCTGTCGCTAGCATCGCCAAGAAAAACAAGATCTTCGTACTGAACAATTAGAGTGCCGCTAGGATCTTCAAACTTAATATCTTTAATGGTGTATCTAGGAGGAACTTCAGATTCAATATTATTGATGGGCGCAGAAAGCCTAAGTAACAGTCTACTGTCTAGAGGTTTTAAAGAAAGCTCATCCAGATAAAATTTAGCTTGATATTCACCCTCTGTGTGGTTGGTGTGCGGTGTTATATAGTTGCAAATATCATCAGCAAGTAATTCAGAGTACTCATTATGAGTAGTGTACTTACCTATGAAAACACCTTCATCTATATAATTAGCCAGCAAAAGAGTATCAATTGCGTCTCCACATTCTGAACCAGTGTCTACGCCAACCGCGCCGTTCTTGCCAACGAAGTCGCCAAACTGTACAACCTTGTCATGAAAGTTATCTGGTATGATGTCGCCGCTAGCATATAGCTTTTGACTGTTTGAGTAATTCCCTAAATCAAAATATTCTGGGAAATCACCGTGAAATTTATCTAAAAAGTCTGACCTTATTTCGCCAACGGCATTCAAGTCTTGGTTAACGCTATAGTCTACCGTTAAACCGTCATCAATAGAGGTGGATACTTCTAGTATTGCTCTTAGAAAAACG
>JAAGZR010000730.1 GCA_024206155.1 Aliivibrio sp. | reverse complement strand
CTACAACCAGCAAGTAATAACACTAAAAAAAAGCACGCTGTCTGTTTCATATTAATCCTTATCATATATCGCATTAGATATAGAGATCGACACCGACGAGTTGAGCAAGTTCCTCTCTACGCTTTTGTAACATGATGTCCATATACTCTTCCATTGCTTTACGGTTTCCCCCTTCAGGCAGATCGTATTGAATTCGAGAGTTTGCATATTCTGATGCATTCAGTTGTTTTACTTGTGTTGTTACCGCTGTCGCCACTTTTGATTGTTGTGCAACTAAAGATTTGCTTCCCGTCGCTTTCTTGACTTGGTTCTTTTTTCCAACCGCTTGCTGTTTTTGTATCAGCGCGGGTGGTAAGCCTTGAATCGATACCATAATGACCTTTTAAAGAAACAACTAAGCGAGGTATAAACTCCTCGCTTTAATTATAAAAACTATTCTCGACCCGGTAATTTCTTCCATGTAACCGTATCACGAACATAAACAGGAGCAGACTCTTCTGCTGGTAACGCCAATCCTTGTTCAAATTTTTGCAGTGCTAAAAATGCCATGTCTTCAGCATCAGGATACAATACCTCGGAAGTTTTACGCTCTAATGGTAACTCTGATAATGCTTCTGCATATGCATCCCATCCGGTACCTACTGTTAACCACTCACCAGACTGCTCTGGCAAATAAGTTAATAACGCTTCTGGTTTAAAGACGGTTTCTGCCACATTATAAGTCCATGTTGCATCATCATTACGTTGATACATACCAAAGTACACTTCACCCATACGAGCGTCGATAGCTGCAGCGACTTGCGTTGCACCATTTTCTCTATAACCAGCTTGAGCCATCGCTTCTAGCGTTGAAATACCTATCATAGGTAAATCGGCACCAAACGCCAAACCTTGAGCAATACCAATACCAATACGAACACCAGTAAAACTACCTGGGCCTTGACCAAAAGCTAATGCGTCTAAGTCTTGTAAGCGCACACCCGCTTCTTTTAATACTTCATCAACAAATGGCAATACTTTAATCGTGTGTTCACGTGGTGCCACTGCACGTCGAGAATAGACTTTCCCATCAACAATTAGTGCGACAGAACAGTTTTCAGTGGCGGTATCTACCGCTAAAATTTTTGCGCTCATTAATGCCTCAATTTTCTAAAATAGCTTCTTGTTTTTCTGATTCATTTTCACTGCTCTGATTGGCTTTTGCCAAAAATTCAGACACATTGCGTAAATCTCGTGTTCTTGGTATTGGTGGTAAACTCTGTAAAAATGTTGAACCATAAGGTCGTGTGACTAAACGGTTATCACAAATCACCAATACTCCTTTATCTTTAGTGTCTCGAATAAGACGACCAACACCCTGTTTCAACGTAATGACAGCATCTGGAATTTGTACTTGCGAGAATGCATCACCACCACTCAATTGACAATCTTCAATTCGAGCTTTTAACAATGGGTCATCGGGTGCTGTAAAAGGAAGTTTGTCAATGATAACACAGCT
>JAAGZR010000125.1 GCA_024206155.1 Aliivibrio sp. | reverse complement strand
ATCAGAAAATGTAATTAAGTTTTTAACTTGACGAATAGTTAGATCTTCGTAAAAGAAGTTTTCATCTAGTTCTACTAGTGTTTTTGATACTGTATCGTAACGATCTACGTCTTCAATTAAAGATTTTAGTATCTCTGGTTTTAGTTGATGTAATAATGTTTGCATATTTATTTTGTTATATTATCCATTAGTATTCGTTTTTTGTTTGTAAATCTATTTCTTCGTTTATAGATCTAGCAATTTCGTAAAAATTAACTTCAGAAATAAAAGCTCTAGCGTAATCTTCAATTAACCTTGGTGTATCACAAGTGTCAAAGTTAGTAAAAACACAGTCTTCTACTATTTCTTTTAAGTCATCTGCGGAGACACGATCTTCAAACTCAATATCTCCGAGTATTTCTAGGTTTATACGCCACGTAGCGTAGTTAGCCCATCCGTTGTATTCATTCATAATTTATAATTTTAGTGGACGTGGCAGGAATCGAACCTGCGTTTAGGTAATGCACAAAGCAGAACCCCTAACCATTTCACGCCCATTAGCTACAATCATCGAGCCGACGTCATAGTTCACACAATTACAGGTGATCAAACCTTAGTGTCATAAATATCTTGTCGCCTTTAATCATGTAGCTATTTACGCCGCCAAGCTTTGTGCACTGATGCACTTACCTCTTGGCTGACTATTTGTATTGTATTGCCCGTCTTGTGCTCAATTATAGGAAC
Source organism: Aliivibrio sp. (assembly GCA_024206155.1). Lineage (GTDB taxonomy): Bacteria > Pseudomonadota > Gammaproteobacteria > Enterobacterales > Vibrionaceae > Aliivibrio. The sequence goes on along the minus strand of JAAGZR010000125.1, from coordinate 4,801 downwards.
ATACGAGTATGTTTTAGTAGTTGAACACTTAACACAGGTTTTATAACCTAAGCTTTGACGGACAGGATGCACAGGTGTGCCACATTTACAATACATATTAATTTATTTAAGTTTATTATATTATCCAGTAGTAATCGTGTTTTGTTTGTAATCACCTATGTTTAATCTTCTAAATTCAGGTAATTCCATAGCCATTTTTTCAATAGCCTTATCCATTACATAACTGTGCATCTCGTTGAAGTCATCGCCATTAACAGGTTGATCTGCTATTTGCCACTCAACAGTGTCGTATAATAATTCTTTCATGTGATCTGCCACGCCTTGCGCTATAAGATCTAGTTCTTTCATTTTACTCATATATTTTATTTTAACCAACCAAGAAAAGCTAATCCTTTATGATACTCTTCAAAAGTTATTTCGTTATTGTTGTACTGTTCTTGTAATTTATTTAGTTCTAGCATAGTTTTTAAGGTAATAGTTTAACATAAAGTTTAGTCTAGTTATTGGTGAAGGTATAAGAGCTCTTGTGTGAGTTATACCTTTTGATACATAAAGATCACCATTGTCTCGCTGCCATACATACTGAGTGTTCTGCATATAGACAGGATTTATTTGATAAGCAGTGTATGCACCGTTTTGCTTACGTACATAACCTGATTCAAACGAAGCTAATCGTAGTCGAGGTAAGTCTTTTAAGTCATATTTCTTACGCTTAAACCATTTAAGTCGTGGCTTTGAATAGCAAGGCACAGGAAACTCAAACTCACGAGTGCCATTTTTAATTTGCCGAGGTGTACTTACCTCTCTGATTCCATACTCAAAAAGCATAGTTTTAACGAACTCATCTTCGAGCTCTAGTTGTTTTAGTTGATAATTTGTCATAGTATTATTTTAATATTCATAAATTTCTTCATCATAGTGGTACATCCACTCAATGTTGTTTAGTTTAAATCCTCTGTCAATGATTACTTCTTCGCAACCTCTTTTGCTCATATCTTCTAATACTTCAATACGAGCAACTGAATCGCTATTATAGTCTAATATAGTTATATACATTTCTTTATAATATTTAATTGTTTAGTGTCAAACTTCTTGTGTGTTTCTCGCCACATTTTGTTGTGCGTGAACTTTCTAGCTTTCGAGAAACTAGACTTTTGCTTGTGTACAACATTAGTGTACTCTACATAAGTTAGTCCACGACACAAACCTTCGTGGGCGTGCTTACGTCTATGCTCCGCAGCTCGCAGTTTTTTCTGTTGTTTAGAGTATTCGCATAGCTCTTTCATAGTCATTACTCCCATATGTAAGTAATACCTTTGTAGTTAAACCACTCAGTTAAACCATCGTGATCTTTGTTCTCATCGTAGATGAAACCGAAGCGTTGAGGTATGTTACTGATCGTGTAGCCTCTGTAGCCTTTTTCGCCTGCTATAGCACAAGGTTGGCCGTTTTTGTTTTTGAAGAATTGAATTTTTTGCATAGTTATTTATTTAAATGTTACATATATATTATCCAATAGTAAATGTATTTTATTTGTAATACTCTTGTTGCCATTTAGGTATTTCACTGTTGTACCTTTCTGCCCACTCAAGCTCGATCGCTTCGATCTCAACTCGCTTAAGCTTATGGTGGCTAAATTTTCTTTTAGTTCTAGTTTTCATATTAGTCTCCTTTATAGTCAAATGATTGATCTTCATAGTATGCAGCGATTGCTGATCTGTCTAGTTCTTCTAGTTCTCGATAGTATTCGTGGTTCGCCATCTTGTGATCTCGCCAAGCGGTTACTTGCTCAAGAGTTCCACATCTTGTTTCATCACCAATAGTACATTGGTAGAAATCTTTTTCTGGAAAGTACGAGTTAGTGTATTTAATTATCCGCATAGTTCTACAGTGTTATAATAGTTATTCCATACTAAGTCTCTGTCTTCTTTAGTAAGATCTAAGAGGCTTTTTACTTGTCTACCTGCTATTTCACAGGCGATCAAATTGATGATCTCTAATTTAGTTCTGTGAGCATCTACCTCATCGAAGGCTTGCTTCCAAGTTTTAGTATTGTACATAGTTATTTATTTTAATATTAGTTGACACAGTGAGAATCGAACTCACATAAACCATTGTGTCTTTTAGTTATTATCCAAGCAGAAATGTAGTATGTTTGTAATTACCATCTTACTTCTGATGGTGATGATCCACCGACTTCATAGATCTTAATGTATAATCTGTTGAGTTTGAGCGATAGACGGAAGAGTTTAGAGTGTATAAATTTAGTCATATAAGTTTTGTTTATGAGTGTATAATTGTTTATTAGTATTATTTATGGTGGAGTGGTAGCGCACACTGTCGTACTACATAACATCATTATTACGTAGTACAGTTGGTACAGAAGTGCTTGAAGTGTACGATTTGTACTTGATGAAGCAGTTCATAGTGTCAAGCTTATCTTTCATAAGCTCATAAGCTTTATCGTGATTGTAAGTGAATTGCTTACCATTTTTGAAAGTGACTTCAATGATTTGGTTTTTACCAATTAGTGATTTACGAATTACGAAGCGTTTAGATTGAATTGAATTTTGCATAGTTATAAAATTTATTAGTTATTATTAGTTTATTATATTATCCAGTTGGTAATGTAGTATGTTTGTAATTTATTTAGTAATATACTTGAAAGTATATCGAAGAATAAACATGTATACATTCATTGATCCAACCCATCGGCCCTGCTTGTAGATCTTCCAGGTTGATTTGATATTCTTGATATAATTTTTCATAAGTAATAGATTAATAAGTTATTTAGTTACATCTATATTATCCAATAAACAATGTATTATGTTTGTAAAATAGTATGATCGTGTATATAAAACGTAAACAATATGAATATATACAATAAAAAACGTAAAACCTTAGGATCGTTTATTATAAAACGTATGGGGCCTGGGAAAATATATTTGATTTTACATAAATTATAGGAAAAAAATCTAAAAGTTGAACACCACACCCCTCTATATGCTATGCTTTTTTCAGGGGGTGACATTAGCCTGTTAAGTTATAAGAGTAAGGGGCTATTGTCACACTGTGTAAGTTTTTGCTTTTCCCTGTAAGTATATATAAATATGGAAACACAGAGATTTATGGGTCGTAATAGCTTGGTTGAAAGACTGGCTGCGCAGGTAAGAAGCAAGTCATTTGCTATATCACTGCTTAAGAAGCGCGGTGATTTAGACTCATACGGTAGATTGACGCCAAAAGGTCGCGTTAGAGACGCTATGACGGCTGAAGAGCGTGCTATTGACAGAGCATCGACAGAATCTGGTAAGGCTCCAAGCGACTATGTGTACAATCCTGCAACAAATAGAGCAACATTAAAACAATAAGATGGCAATAATACAAAGTTATCCTACTGTAACGCCTACAACTAGCGATTTAGTGCTAATAGTAGACACTTCAGAGGATGGAAATCCAACAAAGACAGCTACGGTAGCAGATATACAGTCCGCAACAGCTACTGTTTCACAGACATTAGTACCTTTTTTAATTACAGCATCGCCAGGTGGTAGTTCTACCTTCTCCGATGTTAAAGATATGATATATATTGACTGGACTGGTGGAGCAGGTACGTATAATCTCACACTTCCCTCAGCTGCAGCCGTTCAATACAGGTTAATTAGAATATCTAATAACGGAAATGTTGGTGCTAATAACAAAATAGATGTATACGCGCCAGGCTCTGAGACAATAGACGGTGCTAGCTACTATAGAATTAACAAACCTCACAACGGAATACAGTGTTGGTCAGATGGAACTAACTGGGTTGTGATACAAGCAAAATCAACATAATATGGCAATAGTATATAGTTACTCAAAAGTAACAACACCGCTAGATACAGACGTCCTGCTATTGACAGATACTACTGTAACAGCTGGTAAAAGAAAAAATAAAACAAAAAGCATAGCTATGTCTGACGTAGCTGCTTACGTGTTAAGTACTCCTACTGCTGCTATAACAGGATCAGGTACTCAAAACACTTTCCCTATATTTACTGCATCTAAAGTTATAGGTGATTCTATAATAACGCAATCTTCAAATGCGGCTGGTGTTGTAGTGGCAGGAGCTTTAAATGTAAATGATGATGCTACTTTTTTAGGTGATCTTTCTACAAACTCTTTAGAAGTTACTAGCACATCGACTTTTGGTTCTAATGTAAATTTTAACAATGCAGATGTTAATGTAAATAACACATCGACTTTAGTTGTAAGCGGACCTATCAAAGATAACTCTGGTGGCGTTGGGACTAGTGGTCAAGTTCTATCTAGTACTGTAACTGGAGTTTCTTGGGTAAATGCAGGTGGTAATCCAGCTGGAAGCGATACGCAACTACAATACAACAACGGTGGGGCTTTTGGCGCTATAACTGGTGCAACATTCGATGACACTAATGGAAGACTGTATTTAGACACTACAAGAGTTATAATAGGTGGTTCATCAAGTTTTCAAAATGGTTTAACAGTAAATGATCCCGCTGAGTTTAGAAATGTAGTAGAATTTGCAGACGGTACTGCATCAGCACCAAGTATAACTTTCTGGAATACTGGAGATGACAATACTGGTATATTTAGACCTGCGAATGATATTATAGCTTTTGCAACTGGAGGCTCAGAAGAGTTTAGAATTGGCGCTAATGGAGAGATAGGACTATCTGGCGCTAACTTTGGTACGTCTGGTCAAGTGTTAACATCTAACGGAACTGGATCTGGGGCTAGTTGGACTACCGTGGGTGGTGGTGGAGCTTCTGACTTAAACGGT
>JAAGZR010000729.1 GCA_024206155.1 Aliivibrio sp. | reverse complement strand
GGCGCAGATTTCTTCAACTTTGTTTAAAAGTGCTTTTCCTATTCCTTGTTTCTCAGATGTTTTTTCAACAATAATATTTTCAATCAATGCATATGGCTGCTGCTTGTACATTGCATCAGGGCATATGTTCAATTGAACAGTTCCGATGACAGAGTTATTTAAGTCTGCGACTAATAGGTAATTATCATTACTGTCTCGAAAGAAGTTTATTTGCTCTTCTAGAACATGGACATTGCTATCTTGTGCGAGTGATTCAAGTAATTTTTGGATACGATAAATATCCTTTTGATTAGCTTCCCGAACAATGATGATCATACTCCCTGTTATCGAACACACATAACGCCGCAATAAGCGGCTTGTAATTGTTGGCTAAAATACGTGAGGCACGAACGGGAGCCAACTGTTACAAGTCCGTTTGATTGCCTTGTTAGATGCAACTGTAGCTGAATCAAACACTTGGTGTATTTAAGCACACTGTTATGAAAACACCAAGCCTTGAACTTGAACCACAACACTACACTTTTTAGAGCGAATGGTTTTGCTAATCCTAGCTTGCGGGATTTCCCTAATTTGAATAAACCTATTCGCGGTTACCATCAAACTATTGCTTGGTGAAACGTAAATTATTCTCTTGCTCTAAAATACGTAATGTCTTAAAGCATATAACGCCCAACTAAGCGGAAAATTACAGTTAGGCTAGACTGCGCGAAGCGCGAGCCAACTGTAATTTTTCCATTTAAGTGCCTTGTTAGCTTTCACTTTGAACAGGCTTACCTATGTTAACTAAATGTTCACTTTGAAGTCGTGTAATTGGATAAATTGACTTAATAAAGCATTTGTCCGTAATGTCAGTATTAGGGTGGATTCCTGCAAGAGATATAGAATCACCAAGTTTATAAATAGCAAAATTTGGAGAGCGATTTAACTTAATACCGTGGGAGTCATTTAAATTATTACACCTCCCCTTAGTTTCTATAAGGTAATCTTTTTTGTAATTAGCCTTAATAATCAAATAATTATCTGAGAGGGACTTCCAACCACTAAATTTAAAGCCTTCAACTTTATCTTCATTAGTTAAGTTTTCATTTAATACATATTTAGAATATGCATTGTTTTTCTCCTTTAACGACATACTTGTTGATGTACAACCCAATAGTAAAATCGAAGATAAAGTAATAGTTAGTAAAGATTTCATGTTATTCCCCTATAAATTAAAAGATATTAATTGATTATAGTTACTTTTTAGACTTATTTTATACACGCCCCACACTAGATTTGAAAGCTAACGCTTAAGTTAAGCGGCAAATTACAGTTTGCTAAAATGTGCGAGGCACGAGCGCG
>JAAGZR010000728.1 GCA_024206155.1 Aliivibrio sp. | reverse complement strand
GAACAGCGAATTATCTCAACATTAAAAACGGTCATTCAGCGAGGAGAAACCGGCGATATATTGGTATTCTTACCGGGTAAAAAAGAAATCATGCAATGTGCTCAAATTGCGACGGCAAAGTTCCCTGATAGTAAAGTGATTCCACTATTTGCGGGTGTTTCTGATTCTCATCGACATCAAGCACTAACTCAATCTTCTCAGCAACGAATTATTTTTTCGACTAATGTGGCAGAAACCTCGCTTACCATCCCCAATGTAACCGTGGTTATTGATTCTGGATTAGAGCGAAGAACACATCAACGAAATGGACGAACTACGCTATCTCTTCAAGCCATTTCAAAAGCGAGTGCCGATCAACGCTCAGGAAGAGCGGGAAGAACTCAATCCGGTCAAGCACTTCGATTATATGGTGAACATGCTCCACTCGAAAAAATGACACAGCCAGAACTGCAAAGAGAAGAGTTAGTCGAAGCAGTATTGGCTGCTGCAAGTTGTAAGAAAGCTTTGCGAGAGATGACATTCTTAGAGCCGTTACCAGAAAAATCTCTAGCATCAGCAGAAGATAAGCTGCAACAAATGGGCGCGATAAGTTCAGATCTGACAATTACTGATTATGGTTTAACATTATTTCCCCTACCGATAGACACGCTTTTTTCTCATATGATTTCAGTTATCGGTGGGAGGGCTGAGAAAGAAACAGTTGTCGATTTTGTTGCAGGGCTTTCTGTATCCAACAAATTGTTTTCAATCGGTCATTCTAAAAATGCGTTAGATGACTTTTTTCGTTGGAATTCTAAATCGTGTGATCTCGTTACTTTAGTCTCTATTGTTAGAGGTCATGACTGTGATGGATTAATGATTAATGATGAATTGCGTAAAGAAGCTCAAGCATTAGCAAAACAAATTCGTAATGAATTAGGGCTACCTGAATTAACAGTCAGTAGTCGATTGAAAAGAGAAGAAGTGCTACAGCAATTGGTAGAAAAGCTGCCTGAGTTGGTTTTTGTTCGTAGAGAGAAACGAAGAGAAGCGTTTGGTAATGGCTATTTAGAAGTCGTTCTTGGTCGAAATAATCATTTTTTACCTACTGATGAAGCCGCTATTATATTTAATCAGTTTTCTTTACCTGGAAGAGACAATAAACAGGCATTGACAATTGCAACGGCTCTGGCGCCAATAGATATCTCTTGGGTTATTGAAAGTGGATTGGCGGAACGTCGAGTTGGTGAATGTGTTAATGCGAATCAAGACACTAAAATTGCTCATGATTATTACTACGCTAATCGACGATTGAAAACGGTTTATGTTGCACCGAAAGGAGAGGATGCAATAGCGGTTATCGTTTCTCAAGTGATTGAAGGTTACATCTTGCCATCACTGAAAGAGAAAAGAGAAACAGAAATTGCCGCTTGGCAGTTATATTGTCAATTGAATGGTAATAATAAGATCTCCGTAATGACGTTTGAGTCTTGGTTTACTCAACAGTTAAGAGAGTTAGGCGTTGCCTCATTAGATGATATGGAGATGTTTAGAGAAGATGATTTTATTTATGATGGGATCCCTGAATGGGAATTGAATGACTTCTTGTCTACATATCCTCAAATCGTTGTACTACCCGATATAACCGTGTCTGTTGAATATTTCCCTTCGAGTAAACGTATCGTGTTAACGTACCTAAAAGGCGATAGAAAGAACGATCTCAAAAGATGGGAGCTTCCTGCATGGTCTGGGTGGCGTATTCAATATAAAAAATCCAGTCGTAAAGTAGATATAAGATAATTACAAATAAAAAATGGAATGTCGGTATACATTTTGCTTATATTGTGCAAAAAAGCAAGTTACTGACAAAAGGTCAATTATGAAAAAATGGATGCTATTAATTGCATTGGCTATTCCGCTTGTAACATCAGCAAAAGAATTAAATCGTATTTATAGTTATGAAGATAGCTATGTATTAGGTACCTATACCAATGAGTTGAATAAAGACACCTATGTTTCAGGTGGTTTTGAAGATGCTGATGGGTTACAACAAGTTGAAGTTAAATTTCAATTTTCTTTAGCCGTTCCAATTATTCCGATTAATCAAAGTACATCGGTGATGTTTGCATATACACAAAAATCATTATGGCAGTTGGGAAACAATGATATTTCATCCCCTTTTAGAGAAACCAACTATAAGCCTCAGGTCTTTGTAATGCATCAATCAAATATGTTGTTATTTAATAATGCAGAGATTGGTTATGTACATGAATCAAATGGTCAAACAGCCAGTTTATCTCGTAGTTGGGATAGAATGTATGGTGCTTTAGAACGCATTGACGGACCTGTTCAGTATGGTGTTAGAGCCTGGTATGTTTTTGCCGATGAAACACCAAATGAAGACATGACTGACTATCTAGGTGATTATGATGTGTGGCTAAAGTTAGGAAATGATATAGGTCAGTTTAATACGCGTTTCCATTATAATTTTGGAACAAATAAAGGTGGAGCAGAAGCAGGGTATACCTTGTATTTGAATAAATTTGTTGGCTTATATGTTCAAGCTTGGAAAGGATACGGTGAAACCTTAATTGATTATGATCATGACCAAACTCGAATCGGTTTAGGAATGAAGATAATCTCACCAAATTAATTTAAGTTGCCATTTATAATTATTAAGCCTCAATATTTATTGAGGCTTTTTTATGTCATCCATAAATGCGATGTTGCTCATTAGGTATATGCCGAAAAATTAGGAACTTACTATGATAGCGATCATTGCTATCATTTATAATATGGATTACGATCGCGCCAGTTTTTTTCTAGGGAATACAATATGATTATAATGATGTTGTTGAGTTTTGTAATTATCGCCGCGGTTTTGTGGTGGTTTTACAGTCGAGATAAAGCGACTTCTTTAAATCCAGCATGGATGATATTTTTTGTTGTTATTAGCATGATTGTTATTTTTTCTTCAGGTCTACGACCAGACAAATTTGCTGTAAATAATAAAGCCATTACAGAGCCATTAGGCCCGTTGTCGTATAGCGATAAAATGCGTTATTTAGAAGACCAATTAAAAGCATCACCTAATGATACCGATCTTTGGTTTGAGATTGGCCAGGGCTATTTACTCAATGGCGAGTTTTCTAATGCAAGTATTTGTTTTGATTACGCACTGCGTCTTAGTGATGAACCAACAGCAAATCAATATGCTGCCAAAGCAACAACATTATATTACGCTCACTCTCAAATCATTGATGAAGAGATACAAATATTGTTAGATAAAGCGTTAGAGCAAGATGAATATAACCAAGCGGCATTAACCTTAATTGCTTCTGACCATTTTGTGACATTCCGTTATCAAAAAGCGATTAATGCTTGGCAGAAAATTTTAGATTCAGAACGAGTAGATGTAGATAGGATTACGATCATTAATTCAATTAACCAAGCGAAACAATTGATGCAAGCTCGTCGCTAGTTAAAGAGTTAAAGAGTTAAAGAGTTAAAGAGTTAAAGAGTTAAAGAGACAGAAAAGCCGACACTTAGTTTATAAAGTGTCGGCTTTTTTATTGCTTGATAAGTGTGTTAAAGATCCGTGTGTGTAACACTGAGCTAATTTACATATTATTTAATCGGAGCGTAATCTCTTGATT
>JAAGZR010000727.1 GCA_024206155.1 Aliivibrio sp. | reverse complement strand
TTTACTCGTGAAGCTAAAAAATTATGTCAAAAAGAGTTTAAACGTTGGTTCAAATTAGCGGCCGATGTGAACCCACTGATGCGCTACTTTAAAGATAAAGAACTGGCTATACCGACACTGTATGTGATGGGGGCAAATGATTATTTGTTTATGAAGCCTGTTGAAGAGATGGTAGATATCCATGAACACAGTCAATTATTACAGATCCCTGAATGTGGACATGTGTGTAATATTGATAAACCGAAAGAATTTAATAAACACGCAATAGAATTTATTGCTGCACAATAATACAAGTCCGCTAAAATAAAAATGGCGATCATTATGATCGCCATTATTTTTTCGGTAAGATTAAAGAATAACGGTTTTGTTGCCATACACAAAAACGTGATCATTTAAGACTTTAGTAAGCGCTTTACTGAGTACAGATTTTTCAACATCTCGCCCTGCCATTGCCATATCTTCAGCACTAAAATTATGATCAACAGGGATAACATCTTGTTTGATGATTGGACCTTCATCTAAATCATTCGTCACAAAATGTGCGGTTGCACCAATGATTTTTACGCCGCGATCGTACGCTTGTTGATAGGGTTTAGCACCAATAAATGCAGGTAAGAAGCTGTGGTGAATATTAATGATCTTTTTAGGAAATTGAGCCACAAAGTTTGGTGTTAATACACGCATGTATTTTGCTAGAACCACGTATTCAGGCTCATAAGAATTAATGACCTCAAGCATTTTTTCTTCATGCTCTTCGCGCGACAGATCTTCATGAGAGACATGGTGGAATGGAATATCAAATTTTTCGATTAACCCACCTAAAGTATCGTGGTTTCCAACAACCGCAGCAATATCAATATTCATGGCACGAGAATAGGCTTTGATAAGAATATCACCAATACAATGTGCTTCTTTTGTTACCAGAATGACCACTTTTTTTCGCGGTTCTGTCACTAACTTACGATGGCTTCCAGGTGGAAGAGCTTCATCAATATCAGTTAAAAAAGTGACATCATTGAAAATGCCTTCTAGCTCGGTTCTCATAAAGAACTGGCCTGTGACATTATCAACATATTCATTATTATGAATAATATTTAACTGATGTTTGTAACAAATGTTGGTTATTTTCGCTATTAGCCCACGAGAATCAGGGCAATCCGTTAGTAGTATTTTCTTTTCCATTTTATCTCTCGTGTTTGCAATGGTTTTACCTAAATTGGTAATTATACCAATCTACATAAGTATTTAATCATTCTTGCTTGTTAAAATCGATTACATCTGCGTTATAAATTTTGTAATTAGAACCACTAGTTACTGTAATTTATGCCTTGCTCTAATCGATTTTTCCTACGCAATTATCTGAACAACTACTTATCTAGAATGGTATTATAAATAGTATACTCTCTATTCTTTTACCGATAAATGAAGAGGGCGTAAAGGGGTTTTTACTAAATCAAATCAAAATACTAGCGAAAGTCGTTATCTGGACGTCGCCGTTTTAGACCGTAACTCTCAAAACTTAGCGTTTAGTTTTTTCGAAAATCTTGGCATAATCTCAACCTTATTTTTTAAACTCACAATGAATGCAGGTTGATATGATAGCCAAGATATTTTCTTCTTCAGGCGCGTTAGGTAAAGCCATCCCAGGTTTCCAACCTCGTCAACCTCAGCTTGATATGGCTCATGCCGTTCATGATGCAATTAAAAATGGCACACAGCTTGTTGTAGAAGCGGGTACGGGTACAGGAAAAACCTTTGCCTATTTGGCTCCAGCATTAGTGAGTGGAAAAAAAACCATCATCAGTACTGGCTCTAAAAACTTACAAGAACAGCTGTTTCATCGTGATTTGCCCTTAATGACGTCATCCTTGGGCTTTTATGGTCAAGTCGCCTTATTAAAAGGGCGCTCAAATTATTTATGTCCTGAACGCTTGAATCAACAATTGGTAGAAAGCCATACGCCTCAAGCCGATCCTGAATTATTAACTCAATTAGTAAAGGTACGTTCTTGGTCATCTGAAACT
>JAAGZR010000726.1 GCA_024206155.1 Aliivibrio sp. | reverse complement strand
TATACTATCAAGGATTTGATGCATGGAGCACCATTAGTAGCCGGATTGCTGCGAGTAAAGTTATAACCCCGTTAGACGAGAGTCTAGCGGGGTTTTTCTTGTTTGGGGCAAAGTAAAAAAGCAGGGTTCAGATCGGTCGCAGGCTCCCTTAAAGGTTTCAGGAAGAGCCTATACGCTGCGCTGACTAGAAACTAGAACGCTTCGCTTCTATAAGAGCAAAAGCTGATTCAGAATCTTGATGAAATATGGTATCAACAACCCCCTCTAACTCCCCCTTATATTGATATTATCGATCCCCGTAATGTATAGATAAAGGGGGAGAACCTTCATTGTTGTGGTTATTTCAGCGATCACAATACAGTTCCTCCCCTTGAGTAATTATCTTATTTGATCACTACTGTTGATATAAGGGGAGGCTAGGAGGGGTTGTTAATGCAGGGTTTAAGTGTTCAGTATTTTTTTGATCTTATAGTTTCTGGTTAGCGAAGCGTATCGTTTCTAGTTGTATTCATCATTTACCACAATCAGCTCTGAAACCTTCGAGCGTAGCGATCTGAACTCTATTTTTTGCTCTTAAATCCCAAAAAGTCTTTTCGCATTCGCTGTTGTAATCGCATCCACATCCGCCAGACTCATCTCACGTAAATCCGCCACACGTTGAGCAACTAACTGCGTATATGCAGGCTCATTACGCTTACCACGGTGTGGTACAGGCGCTAAATAAGGGCAGTCTGTCTCTAAGATTAAGTAATCCATATCAAGGTGAGGAATGATTTGATCCATACCACCATTTTTAAAAGTAGAAACACCACCAAGACCCAAATGAAAGCCTAAATCATTGATCGCTTTGGCCTCATCAACAGAGCCACCAAAGCAGTGGAAAGTGCCTGACAACGAGCCATCTTGCTCTTGTTTTAGCAGGGTTAATGTCTCTTCAATAGAATCACGAGTATGAATGACAACAGGCAATTTCATCTCTTTAGCCCAATTTAATTGGGTGATGAATGCCATCTCTTGTTCCGCTTTAAACGTTTTATCCCAGTATAGGTCAATACCTATTTCACCTACCGCAATGAAGTTGTGTTTTTCAAACCATGAGTGAATTGTTGCTAAGGTCTCTTTGACATCAGCGTTCACATAACAAGGGTGTAATCCCATCATTGAATGGCAAATCTCAGGGTAAGCCGCTTCGGTTTTTAGCATTGGTTCGATAGATTCTAAATCAATATTAGGCAATAGAATCTTACTAATGCCTTGTGCTAGTGCGCGCTGAACAACCGCATCTCTATCTTCATCAAATTCTTTAGCATAAATATGAGCATGAGTATCGATCATGGTGAAACCCTAAAAGAAGAATAATTATCGCTATCATACCAACTTCAAAGTAAAAATCAGATCTATACGAAAAAGTCAGGGTAAAGACTACGATTAGCCACTCGATAGGTATATATTGGAACGCATCATAAATACAAAAAGGAGCACAGTGTGTCTGTATCCATTCTAGGTGCGTTTCCAAACCGCCGTATGCGCCGTATGCGTAAACATGAATTTAGTCGTCGTTTAATGGCTGAAAACCAAGTAACAGTGAATGATTTGATCTACCCAATGTTTGTTCTTATGGGTAAGGACCGCCGTGAAACGGTAGAGTCAATGCCGGGTGTTGAGCGCTTATCAATTGATTTACTGCTTGAAGAGGCACAACGTCTTTATGATTTAGGTATTCCTGCGATTGCAATTTTTCCTGTGGTTTCACAAGATGCAAAGAGTCTTTGTGCTGCTGAGGCTTACAACCCTGAAGGTTTAGTTCAGCGTACAGTTAAAGCCCTAAAAGAGCATGTACCAGAGCTTGGTGTGATTACAGATGTGGCTTTAGACCCATTCACAACACACGGCCAAGATGGCATCATCGATGAAGACGGTTACGTAATGAATGACGTAACGACAGAAGTTCTGATTAAGCAGGCGTTATCACATGCAGAAGCGGGTGCTGATGTGGTGGCTCCGTCTGACATGATGGATGGCCGTATTGGGGAGATCCGTAAAGTGCTAGAAAAAGCCGGTCATGTTCATACTCAAATTATGGCGTACTCTGCAAAATACGCATCTTGTTATTACGGCCCGTTCCGTGATGCAGTTGGTTCTTCATCAAACCTAAAAGGTGGTAATAAAAAGAATTACCAGATGGACCCAGCAAATAGTGATGAAGCAATTCATGAAGTTGCAATGGACATCAATGAAGGTGCGGACATGGTGATGGTTAAACCAGGTATGCCTTACTTAGACATCGTTCGTCGTGTTAAAACTGAACTTCAAGTGCCTACGTTTGCTTATCAAGTATCGGGTGAGTACGCGATGCATAAAGCCGCTATTATGAATGGTTGGTTGAGTGAGCGCGATACGGTAATGGAATCGCTACTGTGCTTTAAGCGTGCTGGTGCGGATGGCATTTTGACTTACTTTGCGAAAGATGTGGCAGAGTGGTTGGCGGAAGAGAAATAAGAGCAGGGTTCAGATCGCTTCGCTTAAAGGTTTCAGGGGTAGCTGTGGTGGGTTTTAGTATTAACTAGATACTATACGCTGCGCTGACTAGAAACGATAAGAGCGAGAACCTTGTAAATTCTTTAATCCCAAAAAAACAAAAAAAGCATGATGATTTTAGTTAATCATCATGCTTTTATTTTTCCTGAAACCTGAAACCTGAAACCTGAAACTAGCACAATAAGGCTTTTGCTCTTATAGAAGCGAAGCGAAGCGTTCTAGCCTCTAGCTAGCGCAGCGTATAGGCTCTTATTCGCTTTTAGCATTGATAACCAAATCCCAACCAATATTGCTCTGCTTATCCGCTTCAATCTCTAGTTCAGCTCTTGTTAGAGGATTCGCAGCTAACCAAGTAGCATTAATAGACAGCGAT
>JAAGZR010000124.1 GCA_024206155.1 Aliivibrio sp. | reverse complement strand
GATCTCATCCAACGATCTCGTTGATACAAGCCTTCGGTTGATACATCCAGATAACCCAACTCATCGTCTATATGAATATCTACCCCTGCATCATAAATAATAAGATCCGGTTGATGGTGATTCACCGCCAGTTCAACCACTTGCTTAAACGCCTCTAAAAACTCACTGTCTTGTGTCCCTATTGATAATGGAACATCGTAATCAGAGGTAGGTTTACGTGCAGGGAAGTTTTTATCGCAATGAAAAGAGAGCGTAATAATGTCGTCTCGATCCGCACACAGCGTTGCAGTTCCATCGCCATGATGCACATCGCTATCAATAATTAATACTTTATCGATCCCCTCTTGCTGTAATGCATGATGGGCTGCCATCGCTAAATCATTCACTAAACAAAAACCGCTACCAAAATCGTAATGAGCATGGTGATAACCACCACTTAAATGCACCGCCGCTCCATACTCTAACGCCTTATCTACGGTTAAACAGGTTCCTGCGGTAGAGGTTAGTGTTCTTTGAATCAACGACTCACTCCACGGAAAACCAATACGTCGCATTTTAGCGGCAGGTAACGCTCCAGAGACTAACGCATCAATATAGTCTTTATCATGCACTTGTTTAATCGCATCAACTGTAAGTGCTGTTGGCTTAAAATAACAGAGAGATGCATTTGAATAATGAGATTGAATCGCTTGGTATAAACGCTGATATTTTTGGATAGGATAGCGATGCCCTTCTGGAAGATCTAATTGCGAGTAAATTGGATGATAAATTAACGGCAACATGATCAAACAGCCCTATTCTAAAAACAAAAAAAAGAGCAGCTATTATGGCTGCTCTCTATCAATACACAAGAGGGAACTATCTGTCTAAAACTTAATTGTTTATCACCACACGCTTTGGCATTGCTTTACTGAAAGCTTTATTAACAAAGATAGTAATAAATACAGGAAGCAACCAAGACGTATGAGAAGCATACAACGGCAACCATTGCTCACAAAACACGTTCATGCCCTCTGGTAATTTATCTAAAATATGCAGCGCATCAACCGTACCGAACAGAGTTGCGATACATACTACCGCTGTGTGGCTCATTGAAATCGCAGGTTTCTCTGTGCTTGTTTTCTCAGGCATTAAGATCATCGCAATGATAAGCGCAATAGCAATCGGGCATAAGATCAGAATGGCAGGTAAACTCACCTCTATGATCGTCTCTAACCCTACGTTTGAAATGATCGCCGTTAATACCATAATCACGGTAGCACTCACTTTAAACGTGATGCCATAAGTATTCTTATAGTACTCAGAGTTGGCATTAGTTAAGCCAATCGTGGTCGTTAAACACGCCATTAAGGTAATTGCTGCCAATAGAAGTTGACCTAATACCCCAAATTCCCCTGCTGCATAACGCGTTAAGATCTCACCACCATTACTCGCACTTGGTGCAATCTCAGACGATGTAGAACCTAAATAGCCCATTGCTAAATAACATAATGACATCAATACAGAGTAAATAACGGCAATGCGTAACGTGTAGTAAGAGATGGCTTTTTTACTCTCAACGCCTTTACTACGAATGGTTTGGATAATCACCCAACCAAAGGCTACCGCTGCGATAGCATCTAAGGTCATATAACCTTGAATTAACCCATTTACCGCAGGCGCTTGCTCGTAAATCTCAATCGCTTGGCTTGGAGAACCTAATGGATTTAATAATGCAGCGACCACCAATACCGTTAGCATGCCAATTAGTGCTGGTGTCATTATTTTACCGATGTAATCCACTAATTTACCCGGTTTTAATGCTAACCATAACGTTAGAGCACAGAATAAAGCGGAGAACACCATTAACCCATTACCAGAATAGAAAGGCTTAATGCCCATTTCATAAGCAACGGTAACAGCACGAGGCAATACAAACGCAGGACCCAATGTGGTTAATACCAAGAACCAGAATGAACGGTCCATCCACTTTGGTAAGGCTGATGTCAGCTTATCTGCAGAAGATAAACGGCCTAACACGACCAAAGTAATAGCAGGAAGACCAACAGCAGTTAATAGAAAGCCACCAATCGCGATAAGCCAATGCTCACCCGCTTGCTGCGCCATCAATGGTGGATAGATTAAGTTACCTGCACCAAGAAAGAGTGCAAATGTCATAAAGCCGATAGCGGCAAGATCTCTTCTGTTCAAACGACATACCTTTTATAAATTAAAATAGGGTGTCAATTTGGCTAGAAGATGGTAAAGAAAGGGTCTTAGTTATCCGCCAGCCTAACTGACGAATAACACAATCGTCAGTATCAGTTAATGACAACGACGACAGAGACAAGTGCATAAGCATGGTGCTTAGAAGCAGTCAGTAAAGCTGCTTGATGTTTTTTGATGCCTGTAGACATAACTTACACACTCTAGAAAAAATAATTGTCCTTAAGCTAAAGGAATTACCGAGGATTGTAAAGCCTAATTATAAAATTGTTAATTACTACTCTAAAACTAGGTGTGCCTCTGCCATTTGTGACTTACTAGCTAGTGGCTCTAAAGATGGATTATGAGGGTATTTATCACCGTTAAACTTCATTAAAACCTGCCCTGAACCACGCGACCACACAATTAAATCTTTCCATCCATTAGTTTTCGTTTTAGCCACACTTATTGGAGTGCTCGTTACTGATGATTTAGAGACCAATTGATAGCTATCTCCCAGATTTTCAAAAATCATGAGCGTGCAACCACCAGAACCACACCATTGCATTCCTTTAAGAAAAACCAAAGCATCTTTTAACCCATCACCGTTTAAATCCGCATATCCAACAGAGAATACAGGCTCACTTTCTTTGGTTGCTTCAGAGACTGATTGTTGTAAATCAGGCTTTAGATCTGCTTGATTGCTGCACCCAAAAATCATAAAAGACAGGCACAATATTAAATATCTCATGTTTGATCCTCTTAAATTAACAATAGAGCTTACAATAACTTTTCTATTAGTGTTTCATCAACGTAGATTGAAACAGCTTTTTAGATACGCCTTGTCCTCTGCTCTCATTACTCACGAATGTATCAATAATAGCTACATGGTCGAAAGCTTTAGTATAGGACGCGAATAGCTCTATATTGTGAAAACCAATCACCTTATCGTCATCTTCGCTCACTGCGACAGTAAATACCTTACGAATCCCCTAATAATCTCTCATAGAAACAATACAATTCGCCCAAAAGTCACGAAGCATTCTTAGATAAATTACACAGTATTTTACCGAATAAAACATTACCCATCATCGTATCAGACGCCGGATTTCGGAATACTTGGTTCCGACAAGTTCAGGAAAAAGGTTAGTTCTGGCTAGGTCGGACTGTAGTGGTGAAGTCTCTATAAAACAAACTGGACAACCTTGGGCATCGAACAAAAAATTTTACTCAATGCGAACCATAAACCTGCTTATCTTGTAACATGTTTACTCGCAAAACGCTCACCATTAACTTGTGAAGCCTATGTATACAAAGCCCTATAAAAAAGACGTAAAGCTAGACGGCATAGTTGAACTAGCCTGAATCATTCCGCTACTCACCTATACCAACGCAGCGCAAAAGAGCCTTGATTGCTCGTCACTAATATTTCTTGTCATATTTTAAACGCAGTACAGATAACTCGCCTTTATGCGAAGAGAATGCAGATTGAAGAATCGTTCCGCGATTTAAAAAGCACCACTTGTGGTATTGCTCTTCGACACAATCGAACCCGCTGTACAAAACATTAGATATACTACTCCTAATTGCGTTATTAGCTAAAATCTTAATGTCGTTGAACGGCTTAATAGCCATTCAAGCAAAGTGGCACTTTGATTTTCAAGCTAACAATATCAAACACCGAAGGGTAATGCTTGAATATCAACGTCTCACACAATGCAGGATTGGGGGAAATTATGAGGGGATCCGTCAGTGCCCTGTTAAGGTGTGAGCACGTAATACCAAAGCCATCGCATGTCAACTTAAACACTAAAACAAACGCATAGTAAAAATACCATGCGTTGCGAATCATTCTTAAACAGTTTGTTATATTTCTTTTTTTTGGCTACGCCAATTTCGAGAACAACATCATAAAAAAAATCACTTAACTCTCAATACATAGACTTTTGACATGTATTCTGTAGTAACCAATAACACTACTTGCGATAAACAAAACGTCTATTAATACC
Organism: Aliivibrio sp.; assembly: GCA_024206155.1. Classification (GTDB taxonomy): domain Bacteria; phylum Pseudomonadota; class Gammaproteobacteria; order Enterobacterales; family Vibrionaceae; genus Aliivibrio. The sequence goes on along the minus strand of JAAGZR010000124.1, from coordinate 711 downwards.
GCTACTGGTGAGCCAACGATAACATCATGTACACCCCACACTCCTGTCCCAATAACCATCAGCCAACGCATTAGCTTGTCGTTGCTACTAAACGAAGCTTTCGTATGTAATAGCGACGCGGTACAACTCAGAATGCTCGTTAAACCACTAAAAGTAAAAACAGTACCTAACAAAGTAACAAAATAGAACAGCCACTTTATTTTAGGATTTGAAATGAAGATACCGGCTAAGTATCGGCATGCTCCTATTACCAGCAAACATGCCGCCGTCCATTCATTAAGTAGAGCGAAATGCGCGGCAATCAACAATGCCGATATACTTAATGCGGACAAAAGCAGCGTACGATTTTTAAACTGAAACGATGCGATATCAAATAGCGCAGCTAAACCAACCAAGATTTGGGAGGCAACAAAAAGGGACATAACCCCTCCAATAATAACCAAGTAATAGAGAAAACGTTCTAGCGGATCAGAGCTATAGAGCACTGAGCGCATGATTCAGGTTATAAATTGCAGGGGAGGTATATCGCGACAGCTTGAGTCAGACAGATAGAGGGAATTTTAACATTAAATATATTCATATTGTATTCTTCCCGTCGGTGCTGCTGATAGTAAACGCGATTCTACAGGAAAATGCCGAAGAAAAAAGCTAATGTCACTTTTCGTTACCATTCGACATAACCCATTGATCTTATAGATTATGACAATAGAT
>JAAGZR010000725.1 GCA_024206155.1 Aliivibrio sp. | reverse complement strand
ATAACGAATGGAAGCTTAGCCTTTGAGCAAGCAAGAACAAAGGGGACTTCAAGTTTACCTGTCGCTTCAATAACGATACGTTCTGGTTTATGTTTCTTGATAGTTGTAATGGCTTCTTTTATGCCCTTATCGTCATTAGAAACAGAAAAGAACAGACCTATAGGTCTGATGAAAATGTCTAGTTGAGTTTTACAGGTATCAACTTATTATGAATAATCTTACATTTCAAAGCATCAGTGTCTGTGTTGATACCGGCAAAACTATTAACACTAAGCGAAAGATACCGTATTGAAGATTGGAATTCACTTAGTTATAAGTTAGTGAAATAGGGCAAAAATTGAAACGGAGCAATGGCTCCATTTCAAATGAATTACGACGTTGATTGCAGGAAATTATTGTGTTGAGCAAGCAGATAGGCATGCTTTCAAAAAGGAACACTTTCAACTAAGTGTATACCAAAGTGTGCGGTTATCCTTGGGAACTAAAGAATGTTTGGTACTTCTGTGGACACACCAATACCTAATGCTGGTATTACATCAAACTCATCGATATCAGTTATGCAAACACTCCGTTTATTTAATAAGCCAAATGTTATCGTATCTGTTTTATTATAAAGCCCAATGCACCGAACATTTGCTGCATCAGCAAGATGAAGTGGTCCTGTATCACAACAGATAAAAGCGTCAACGTTAGTTAAAAAACTAGCAAGATGCCTAATATTAGGAGAGTAAAAAGTATTTACATTACTAATTAAGGGCACTGGTATGTCTGGACTTAAAATTTCTATCCATTCAATTTTTTCAATAACCTCAGATTCAGCACGTTCAATCAACTTACGCCAGTATGATTCAGGGAGTAATTTATCTCCTCTAGCCCCGCGAAAATAAGCGATATGTACTGTTTTTTCTGAAGACTTTATTTGATTAAATTCATTCTTACCAGCAATCAGTTCTTCAGCACTCAACTTAATAGTATGATTAACAGGAAACAATGCAAAACCAGCTTTTGGTAACAAGTAGAGGCTAGTTAGGGCAGCATGTTTCTTTCCACTCGGCCCCTCAAATGTATGACTAAAAGCACTGTTTTTCGTTTTACTTTCTCTTCCAATTTTATTAATCGCTGGGATTAGAGCGCAAATAGCTGCATCTTCTGACGAACTATAAGGGGAAAAAATCATATCAAATGTTTGCCTTTTTAGCTTTCGCATCAAACGGAAACTCTGAATACTATGTTTAAAACTCAATCGACTATAACAAATTTCATCAATATTTAAGTTGTTGAATATCTGCCCTAAGAATTCATTGTGCAGCATTAATGTAATATGTGCATCAGGAAAAATTTCTCTTACTTGGCGAACAAAAGGGACTAAAAATAATATATTACCAATTCGAGTGTTATTGCGTAAAATCAAAATGTGTTTTACTTTTGATACTGGTAATAGTTCAGACTGACAATGGCTGTTATTTCTAATAAATTTATGAAATGCTATCTCTAGATTTTCCATTTTTGATTTGCGGTATTTATCAAATCTTCGTAAAGTATTTTTTATAGTGACAACTTTCACAAGTAGCTCCATTTAATTATTTCACACTCAAAAAATCACATTGTAAGGTATTCATCGCGAGATCCCAAGAATAATCAAAACACTTTGGTGTATATAATGAGAGTAGTTGCCTGTAAGCTTCAAGTTCTCATACAATGACCTTAGGTAACCACATGTAAACCAATATAAGCAACTGATAATAGGCAAAATATACCAGAACGAATATTAGAAGACTCTTCATACTTCGTAAAGGTAAAATCTATAAGGGTGTAAAGTTACTGAAGCTGCTGCAAAACTAATTCCTAATCGTATAGATATATTTTAACACCCATCTATTTTTGATGAAAATGCTGAGTTCGGTCACTGGAAAAGTCATACTATTTATTGTCAAATGGTTTTTTAGTTACGATGGTGGCACTGCCCTTGTAGATACCACATTAAGTTTGAGCACAATCCAATTACACTCTGTATTTTCAGTTAAGAGTATAATCGACATAGCTATTGAGCCTTGTGTGTATATTGACTACAATAGCGAACTTTTTATTTTCACAGGCAACAAACATGAACGATATCAAATCTCAACCAGCTTTACCTGATCACCTTTCTGGTAATCCACACAGCCCGCATCATGTAGCAGAGTGTTTTGAATATCATATTGGTATCAAACTTAACGGCAAAGAACGTACAGATGTTGAAGAATACTGTATCAGTGAAGGTTGGGTTAAAATCCCATCACCAAAAGCATTAGATCGCCGTGGTCAACCAATGCTAATCAAATTAAAAGGTACTGTTGAAGCTTTCTATAAGTAATTAATTTACACAGTTATAAATAAAAAAAGGCGACCTCATAAAGAAGTCGCCTTTTTTATAGCTATTATATATCTACTGAATTAAAAGATTAAGTGTGCCATACCTGCAATCACTGGTAACGTAATTAACGTACGTAGAATGAAGATAGCAAACAATTCAAAAATATTTACAGGGATTTTACTACCAAGAAGTAAAGCACCCACTTCAGACATGTAGATCAGTTGAGTCACAGACATAGCCGCGATAACAAAGCGAGTCATCTCACTATCGATAGACGCTGCAATAATTGATGGAATGAACATATCAGCAAAACCAACGACAATGGTTTGAGATGCTTCAACCGCATAAGGAACACCAAGTAATTCTAAAAAAGGAATAAAAGGTTGGCCCAATACAGAAAATACAGAAGTATATTCCGCAATCACCAAAGCAATAGTACCAAGTGCCATAACGACAGGT
>JAAGZR010000724.1 GCA_024206155.1 Aliivibrio sp. | reverse complement strand
TCTCTAAGCTCTTTGTCTAAGATTGCGACTGCTTGCATAAACTCATCCATTCTGTTAATCTTTAAAGCGTTGTCTTTTGCGATTCTTTTTAGGTCATCAATAACCTCCGATAATTTTCTGTTGTCTTTCATTTGATTTGAATTTGTGCAGTGTCTTTGAAGACACTGCTTGTTAAAACTTTATTTACTTTACATCAATTAATTCTCCATCCCATTCCTTGTCATTCAAGAACCATACACCTTTGCGTTGGTATATGTTTACAGATGGTATTCCGTTCAACCTTTCTTTCGTTGTGTTGGTCATCCATCCACAATTCGTGATGGACAATGTTCGTTCAGGGTCGTTGTATCTGTAGGCAATCTCGTTGCCGAAAAGTTTTAAGATTGTCACATTTGGTTTTACAACTACCTCTGTGTTTGAACTTTTGAATGGCTTTGCATTCATAAATGCGTTTACTGATTGTTCTGTAATTTTTCTCATAACTATATGTGTTTTATCAATTGTGTGTACAAATATAAGACAAGATTTAGACAATTCCAAATGTATGTCTGTTTTTTTTACTTGGCTCGTTTCGGTAGTGTCTTTGAAGACACCACCTCCACAAGCATCCACCTACGACAATGGACTATTTATTCAATTCGTTTTTAAAATCTGCATCGTACACTCCGACAATCTTATGACCTTTGTTTATCATATAATTGTACCAATTGTCGAAATGCTTCTCATCATTAAACTCTTTTGTGAATGCTTTGTACTTACCATTCCAAGTAAGTATTCCAATTCCGTAAATTACTTTTTCGTTTTTCATAGCTCTATTTTAATTTGATTTTTAATTCTTTTTCTATTGCATTAAGCTCTGTCTCGTTATCGTAGAATACCTTCACCCATTGCTCTTGTTGGCTTTGAGGTCTTGTTTTTGGTATGTAATGTACTTGCACATAGTCATCTCCTCTGTGTGTTTTTCCAAATGAAACATATGAATGCTTGTAAACATTTGATAAC
>JAAGZR010000723.1 GCA_024206155.1 Aliivibrio sp. | reverse complement strand
TAAAGAGCCAATTGATGGTGTAAACGCAAGCTTTGTTCCTCTTGTTGAAGATTTTCGTGAGCAAGCATTAAAGCCTCAGGAAAAAGAAGGGGAAGAAGATAAAGTTGATATGCGAGATTTGGGTGAAACGATCACGGTCGTTGAAGGTGATGAGTTAATTCGTCGTATCCCTCCAACAACAGGCACTGATGGTTTTACTGTTAGAGGTGAAGTGATTCCTGCCACGCCTGGTAAAAATACAAAGCTTCGTGCAGGTAAAGGCGCAACCATTTCTCCAGATGATCCTGAGTTAGTGATAGCAGCAACATCAGGCATGCCTTGGATTAACCAAGATGGGGCAGATGTTGATAATGCACTGTGTTTAAATAATGTCGATATCTCAACCGGCCATGTGAAATTTAAAGGCAGTGTTATTGTTAGTGGCGATATTGCCGCAGACATGATCGTAAAAGCAACTGGCAGCGTCACTGTCGGCGGCTTTATTGAATCAGCTGATGTACAAGCGCATGGTGATGTAATTGCGATGAAAGGTATTATTGGACATCATGTCGAAGATGGTGAAGAACATACCTGTTTTGTTAAAGCGGGTGGCAAAATTACTTCAAAATTTGTGCAATCAGCTAACTTGCAAGCATCAGGTGATATTGAGTTAGGTTTACACTCCATCCAGAGCTTTGTTAAGAGTAAAAGTTCTGTCACGGTTATGGATAAATCAGGTCGAAATGGTTCGATTGTTGGTGGAGAAGTACACGCAGGCTCAACCATTACAACGGTGAATTTAGGTGCAACAGCAGGTACAGAAACCTTAGTAAAGGCCTTTACACGCTTCGATAAGTATAAAGAAAACATTGCCGATTTGAATGCAAAATATAAAGCTGCTCAAGAGAACACAATGAAAGTGGTTCGGGCTGAAATGGACTTGGCAAAAATTCCAAAATCTGAACGAACGCCAGAGCAAATTGAGCGTGTTCAAACCATGAAAGAAGACTCGAACAAAGAGATTGCACTTTCAATGAATCGATTCCAATCAGCAGAAGAAGAATTGCGAAAGCAATTAGCAGAGAACGTAGTTAAAGTGACTGAGAGAGTTTATCCAAAAGTCACGATTCAATATTCTGATGAACAAGTAACAACAAAACGTGAACATAGCCCGTGTAAGATATATTTCAATGAATATGAAATAAAAATAGACCCAATTATCTCAAAAAATACCAATTTGATTGCAGATTAATTATTAGGTAACACGCCTTAGTTAAATTCACTTAAACCGCGCATTGTAGCGGTTTTTTGTTACCAAAATGTATGAGTGTAAATATTCTGTTATCATGATGATAAGGTTAAGAGCTAAGAATTATTAAGTGTGATCTGCATCCAGTTTAAAACTTGCGACACCTCTAATATTCAGGATACTTATAGCCATAGTGAAACATTTGTGCTGTTCAATAGGATGTTGAAAGTAGATGTGGGAAATATCGAGGCAAATATGGCTAATATGATCGAGTTTGATTACAGTTCGTTTTTAATTAACTCAAGCAAACAAAAATGGACATTTTCACAAGCATTGAAAAGCATGATCCCAACCTTTGGAATCGTGTGGAATGCATCTGTTCATGATAAAACCCCAACACAAGAAAGGCTACGCATAGAAGCGCTGCAAGTCCTTTCGTCGCATATTAATGATGAGTCAAATATTATTCGTCTTATTCGTTTAGCTCGCATCGAAGGTATTACTGATTTACAGGTGAAACTACCTTATATACTCGATGATGAGCAAGTCCGATATATCCTAGATAATACTCACACTGAAATATCTCAATCAAATGCTGAATTTGATCTTCTTTATGTTCACTTGCGTAAGCAATCGTAAGTAAGTTTTTTGCTATTTTGCTCAGAGAGAACTTGAATTGGCATAATTTCTACTTTTAGTGGATAAGTGTTAATTTACGATTTAGTGTTAGCCATTGAGAGTTAGAAAAATAGTAGCAACTAGAGTTGCAGATAATCGCGCTGGCAGTTCCAAATTGTTTTGCTTTTTCAATCGTTTCACTTTCAGATAAATGGTGAGATGGTTTTAACCTCACCAATCGGTTTAACTCAACCCCATAAGCGAGTAAAATGTCAGTACTTGGTATAGAAGTATTGGCGGTAATAAAAATCCACTTATTTTGTTTCGATAAACTTTTTAAGATTTGTATGAAGTGAGATTCACACTGTGCATCCACTAAGCTTGCAGCACTAGTAATATGCTGAGAGATTGCGTGATTAAATGAGTTTGAGTACGTAGTTAATGATATTGCTCTGTTCATAATAAAGCGCCTGTTTATCCATACAGTGTGTATTTATACAGTACTTTTATTTTGGTTACTGATCAAGCTATTTTTTATTTCATATGTAGTATAAAGCATTCTTTAATTTTAGAAGTTTAACGCTAACTATTTGAAGTTAATAGTTATTAGATAAAATTAATTAAGAGTGAACAGCTTTGTTCGAGGTTTGATATAATGGAACATAGAATTTTTAAACCAAAAGCGATATGTACGATAAATCATTATTAGATCCAATCTACTCATTTTTACAGTGTGAAACTCCTGATGAGTGGATTGAAGAAGCCAAAAAGCCAGAGAACCTATCGGTAATATTACGAGATCATTTAATGTGTGAATTGAAAGCAGCTCAAAGTGCACTGTACTTGATCCGTAAATATGCAGTGGACGCAGAGAGTACCAATATATTGCTTGATTGGTTTAAGCCCTATGAAGATTTCGCTTATAAAAAAACGGGGAGTTTAGAGACGCTAAAAGGGAAAAGTAATATCTCTAAAAAAATAACAGCCCGTAAAAATTCGCCATATAGCCAAGATTTGATTGATAAAATGGTCTTGCTGATCAAAGAAGAGCTACATCACTTTTATCAAGTGCTTGAGATAATGGATCAGCGTGATATTCCATATCAAAACATTAGGGCAGGTCGTTACGCAAAAGGCCTATTTACTAATATCATCACACATGAGCCACATACATTAATTGATAAACTGATCATTGGTGCATATATTGAAGCCCGTTCTTGTGAGCGATTTGCAAAGTTAGCACCATACTTAGATGAAGATTTAGCAAAGTTTTATATTTCTTTATTGCGTTCTGAATCGCGTCATTATCAAGATTACCTTATATTAGCAGAGCAGGTAGCCGGTGGTGATGTAAGTGATCGTGTGGCTCATTTTGCGAAGATCGAAGCTGAGCTTATACTGTCTCCAGATGTAGACTTTAAATTCCACAGTGGTGTTCCAGTTAAGGTAAAATAGCAATTACATTAATGTTCGTCTAATTTAGTTACATTGATATAATTACACTTGTCCACTACTTATCAGGATTGGCATTAGATATAAAAAAGATCGCTTTGTGCGATCTTTCTATATTTAGGTGAGCTCGAAAGTTAGATTACCATTTCTTCTTGGGTTGGAATAGCGCATCGATGTCATCGTCTTTGTTTTTATCTAATTTATCTTGTAATTCTTGGTCTTGTTTCTTTTTGGTTTTATTATTTAACTCATCAAGCATGTCTTGTAATTGAGTACGTGCTTTGTTTGAGTAACCATCGTTTTTACTAGATAGGGCATCAATGCCTTTTTTCAGTAATTGACGAGCAGTACCTGCTTGGCCGCGTTGTGTTGCTTCTTTAGCACGCTTCACCACATTTTCAATATTAATACGGATCTGCATTGATTCAAGACGCGCATTTTCAGCCACAAAAACTTGAGTGTTAAGTCGACCTTTTTTATGTTCAGCCCGTAATGAATCACGTAGGCGTTTTACTAACTTAAGCATAACAAGCGCTTGTTTATCATTACTTGGCACTTTGAAATTAGTACTATCACCACCAGTATAGTTTGTTTTTAATTGTTGAAGTTGCTGTTCCATATTTTCAATACGAGAACTGTATGAACGGTCGTTTGGTTCGAGTTCATAGATAGAACGCAAAGCATCAAGAATTCGTTGGTTCAAACATACTAGCAATTCTTTGCTATAAGGAAGGTGATGAGCATTTCCAATCAATTCTTCTGTTGAATCAATGATAGCCATATGTTTAGCTGACTCTTGTTTTTTGGCAGACTCAATTTTTGTTCTATATTGAACAATGACGTTATAGCCAATAATCAAGGTAAGTAAAATCGTAAAAAGTCCGATAATGAGAGCAATATTCATATTTTATATCATACGTCCAGTAGTAATAATTTCTAGTGTAACACCTTGTAAACTAATTGAATAGCAAGGGTTTAAAGTACTATATAAATTAACCTAAAGAAAGGGTATCTTACTAGAACTTAATGATACTTATCGACAGTTCTTCACATTTATTTAATTTATTCGGGTTAAAAATATACAATCCATTAAATATAACGTTAAGGCTTTGAAAATGGAAAGGAATGAGTATATAACTGTATCTTATAAGTAAATTAAAATTTGATGTAAAGGATTACAGGTATATAAAATGAAATTACAACAGCTAAGATATATTGTTGAAGTGGTAAACCACAGTTTGAATGTCTCTTCAACGGCAGAGTCGCTTTATACTTCTCAACCAGGGATCAGTAAACAAGTTCGTTTGTTAGAGGATGAGCTAGGTGTTCAAATATTTGAACGCAGTGGTAAGCATTTAACTCGTGTAACGCCTTCAGGAGAAGAGATTATTAAAATCTCGCGTGAAATATTGTCTCGTGTGGAAAGCATTAAATCGGTTGCTAGTGAGCATACGCACCCAGAAAAAGGCACGCTTAATATCACTACAACCCATACTCAAGCTCGTTACGCATTGCCTGATGTGATTAAAGGATTTAAAACGCGCTACCCCGATGTGTCTTTACATATGCATCAAGGCACACCGGCACAAATGTCCGACGCTATTGCTAAAGGTACGGCTGATTTTGCTATTGCAACCGAAGCACTTCATTTATATCAAGATGCGATCATGCTTCCTTGTTATCACTGGAATCGTTCGATTGTTGTCACAAAAGATCATCCATTAGCACAGAAATCGAATATCACTATTGAAGATTTGGCCGCGTATGATCTTGTGACTTACGTTTTCGGTTTTACTGGCCGCTCAGCACTAGACAGTGCCTTTAATAAAGCAGGCTTAAAACCCAAAATCGTCTTTACGGCAACCGATGCGGACGTCATTAAAACTTACGTTCGTTTAGGCATTGGTGTTGGTGTGATTGCGAGTATGGCTATGGACCAAGAAAGAGACACTGATCTTGTTGCTTTAGATGCCCGTCATATCTTTGATGCAAGTACCACAACCATTGGCTTTAAGCGTGGTTCATTCTTAAAAAGCTACATGTTTGATTTTATGGAACGCTTTGCTCCGCATTTAACTCGCCCAATTGTTGAACAAGCAACGATGCTAAAAAATAATCATGAAATTGAAGAGATGTTTAAAGACATAAACCTTCCTGTCCGTTAAGATCGCCCTGATATTATTTTCAGGGGCATATAATGCATTCTCAGCAGTTTTTAAATATAGACCGTTTGTTATCGCAGACGGTCTTTTTTTGGCAATTTTCTGCTTTTCATAGTTCAGATTATCCATGGCGAACCACGCATGAAAATTTAAGCCATTGGCTTGATGGATTAACTCTGGCTGAAGTGCAGGAATTAAAGCTAGCCCCTGAAAAAATAACGCAAGCACTCTCAGTTTTTATTCCAGAAGTTCATGATCTTTATAAATTAAGTCAGCTTGAACAACTACAAGCGGATCCACTAGTTACGCCAAAGGGTTTAGATTCAGGAATTAACGGTCGTAAGTGGCAACAAATTACCAATTTAAGTGCTTTAGGGATTCAATATTCACAGCCTCAAGAACAGTGGCTAGAGTGGTGTGGTGGTAAAGGATATTTAGGTCGGGTGCTTAATGTGGCATCAGGAAAACCTGTAACCACATTAGAGTGGCAAGATGCGTTGTGTCATAGTGGTCAAGAATATGCGGACAAGCATCATTTAGATATGACGTTTATTCAAGGTGATGCATTAACAAAAAGTGCATCTGAACTGATTAAACCTGATCAACATGCGATAGCGTTGCATGCTTGTGGTGATCTTCACGTAAGTTTAATTCAAAAGGGCATCGATAAGTCGATAGATGCGGTTACCTTATCTCCTTGCTGTTTTCATTTAACTCAATCATCTGTTTATGAAGGACTGTCGGCATTATCAAAACAAGCACAGATCCGTTTATCTAAAGAAGATTTGCGATTGCCACTGCAAGAGACAGTAACCGCAGGGAAACGCACTCAACATCATCGAGAGCAGGAAATGCAATATCGATTAGGGTTTAATGCCTTGCAGTCATTTGTTACTGGTAATGGTAATTATGTGCCTGTACCAAGCATCAAAAAATCATTATTAAGCGATGGTTTTGAAGCTTTTTGCCTATGGGCGAGTGAGCATAAAAAACTGCAATTACCAGATGACGTTGATTTTTCTCACTGGTTAAACAAAGGGAAAGAAGCCTTTGTAGTGATGGAAAAGTGCGATTTAGTACAGCAAGTATTTAAACGTCCATTGGAAGTATGGTTATGTTTGGATCGAGTCTTATTACTAGAAGAGGCAGGCTATAACGTTCGTATCGGGGAGTTTTGTTTAAAAGAAGATACCCCAAGAAATATTGTCATTCAGGCTAAAAAAAGCGTGAAGTAGATATAAAAAAAGGCGCTAATTAAAGCGCCTTTGCTATGCCTTACGATTGCTTTTTATTCTTAAAGAACCGCAGCAATACCTTTACATAGAGGAAGCATGTTGTCTTTTGTCATACCAGCAACACTGATACGGCCAGAGCCAACGATGTAAATTGCGAATTCATCTTTCAAGCGATTCACTTGCTCTTTAGAAAGACCTGAGAAAGAGAACATACCGTTTTGACGTTCAATAAAGCTAAAGTCTGCATCCACACCTTGTTCTTTTAATGTCGTTACAAACAGAGTACGCATCTCTTGAATACGGTCACGCATTTCTGCTACTTCTTGTTCCCATTCTGTACGTAGCGCATCATCATTTAAGATATGCGTAACAACAGCAGCACCGTGAGCAGGTGGGTTAGAGTAGATAGAACGGATAATAGCTTTAACTTGAGAGAATGCATCTGCAGCAACCGTTACGTCTTTAGCAACAAGAGTAAATGCACCAACACGCTCGTTATATAAACCAAAGTTCTTAGAGAATGAACTTGCTACAAGTAGCTCTGGGCAGTATTGAGCAAAAGTACGTAAACCAGCCGCATCATCTTCAACACCTTTTGCAAAACCTTGATAGGCAAAGTCAAATAGTGGCAGTAGACCTTTATTTGCACACAGTTTAGCTAGCTCTTCCCACTCATCAGCCGTTGGGTCGATACCTGTAGGGTTATGGCAACAACCGTGTAGAAGAACCACATCACCAGCTTCCGCTTGTTGTAAATCCGTTAGCATTGCTGCGAAGTCTTTAGATTTCGTTTCTGCGTTGTAGTAAGTGTATTGCGCTGTTTCAATACCAGCAGCAGTAAATACACCAATGTGGTTTGCCCATGTAGGGTTACTGATCCAAATTTTCACATCGCCAAGTTGACGTTTGATGAATTCACCTGCTACACGTAGTGCACCAGTACCACCAGGCGCTTGAGCGGTTTGTGCACGTTTTTCAGTGATCACCTGTGCATCAGAGCCAAACAGTAGTTTTTGTACTGCAAGGCCGTACTCTGCTGTACCTTGAATGGTTAGGTATGACTTTGTTTTTTCTGTCTCAAGCAATACTGCTTCTGCTTTTTTAACCGTAGTTAAAACAGGAGTTTGACCTGCTTCGTTTTTGTAAATACCAACACCAAGGTTGATTTTTTCAGCACGAGGGTCATTTTTAAATTCATCTGTTAAGCCAAGAATAGGGTCAGCAGGAGCGGCAGCGATTTTTTCAAACATAGTCATCATCCATGGTGTAAGTAAAATAAAAGAGTTAGCTTATTTATACCTGTTAATCCTGTAAGTTTGCAACGGTTAGGTAACGAAAAAAGCAAATTAAATGGATTTAACAGTAAAAAAAGAATAAGAAGGTTAAAAAAGTACAACAAAACGGTATTTGAAACCATTCTGCTATACATATTTTTAACTTAATAGATCACTTGTACTTTATTTGAAGCCGTTACTGCATCCTCAATAGCGGTTTCAAGATTGTTACGGCGAGTAATTGCTACGCCTAACCGTCGACGTCCATCAATCTCTGGTTTAGCAAATAATTTTATCTGAGTTTGAGGCTGCGAAAGTGCTTCTGTTAAGCCATCAAAACGAATATTAGTTGAAGTACCTTGACCAAGAATTACAGATGATGCCGAAGGACCATATTGAGTAATATTATTAATTGGCATGCCAGTAAAGGCGCGAACATGCAGCGCAAATTCTGACATTTCTTGAGATATTAGCGTTACTAAACCTGTATCGTGTGGGCGAGGAGAGACTTCATTGAAGTAAATTCGATCACCTTTAATAAATAACTCGACACCAAATAAGCCATAACCACCAAGAGCATTAACGACTTTTTCAGCAGCGCCTTGGGCCAGTTTAAGTGCCGATTCCGTCATTACTTGTGGCTGCCATGATTCACGATAATCTCCATCTTCTTGTCGGTGACCAATTGGTGCACAGAAATGAACGCCATCAACAGCGCGAACGGTTAATAATGAAATCTCATAATCAAAATCCACAAACCCTTCAATAATCACGCGACCGGCACCAGATCGTCCGCCATCTTGAGCGTAATCCCAAGAGGCTTTAATGTCCGCTTCAGTTTTAATCACGCTCTGACCTTTACCTGAAGAGCTCATCACTGGTTTAATAACGCAAGGCATACCGACAAATTTAACCGCTTCGACTAGCTCTTCGTAGGTATCTACAAAGCGATATGGAGAAGTAGGTAGCCCTAATTCTTCAGCGGCTAAGCGACGAATACCTTCACGGTTCATTGTGAGTTTTGTTGCATTCGCTGTAGGAACGACATTAAGCCCTTGTTTTTCTAATTCTACCAATTTATCGGTTGCGATTGCCTCAATTTCAGGAACGACGTAATCTGGCTGCTCTTTTTTAATAATAGCTTCAAGGGCGTCTGCATCTAACATATCAATGGCATAGCTTCGGTGAGCAACTTGCATCGCAGGCGCATTTAGATAGCGATCAACAGCGATAACTTCTAAACCTAGGCGTTGACATTCAATAGCGACTTCTTTGCCAAGTTCACCAGAACCAAGTAATAATACTTTTGTTGCAGCAGAGGATAGAGCAGTACCAAACATAATTAATTCTCATGTAATAGAGGGGGAGTGGTTATATGGACATGATACTAAAATTAGGTAAATACGCAAACGTTTGCTTTTATTTTTCATCACTTTCTATCCGTAGCTTCATGAGAGTTTAATCACACTATTAACTAAATGATAAGTTTGCTGAATATGATTATTTGTAATCACTATAATGATAGGTATGCTCCTTTGTTATTAAGTACTTGTATGAAATGATGGATAATTTGATGCCTTACGTAACTCACTCTGGAGAGCAACAACAAAGTGCATTTTATGGCGCTTTAGAAAATAAAAAATTTGTTGTAAGTGATTGTATCAATATTAAAGATACGCCAAATGGATTAGGTAACCCTACTTGGTTATTCCAACAGAAAAAAGTAAAAGAAAATGCACCAGTAGTTGATCTGATATTACAAAAAGGAGCACTATTTGTTGGGAAAACCCAAGTCGATGAATTTGGGGTTGGACTGCATGGCAATAACCCGCATTACGATCCAATTTTAAATCCTAATAGTCCGAATCGTTTCATAGGAGGGGCCTCTTGTGGTGCTGTCGCAGCTGTCGCTAATGGCTTTGCTGACTTTGGTTTGGGCACAGACTTAAATGGTGGAATTCGTATTCCAGCGCTATATGCTGGCTTATATGGATTTAAAACATCAGTCAACACCATTAATATGGACGGCGTGTTTTCTATCGCTCAAGAAGAGACTGCATTAGGTTGGGTTGCTCGAAATTTATTAGATATTAGAAAAGTAGCAACCGTATTAACGCCAATGTCACCATTGGTAACCGTTGAGCGAATTGTGGTGCTAGACAGTCTATTCAGTGATGTTCCTGAAGAGGCGAAAAATAAATTAGAGAAATTATTGTCGTCATCGCCATACGACGTGGTAAGAAGTAAAGCGATCAGTAAAATAATTACCACTAAAGCGGCGGAAAGCTTTAAAGTTATATCAGCAACCAAAGGGTTACGAAATATCGAGCCATGGATTGAGCAAAATAGCCCAGAATTAAGCAATGAAATTAAACTGCAATTAAAATGGCTTGGTACATTAAAATATAAAGATGAACGCATTGCATTAGAGC
>JAAGZR010000123.1 GCA_024206155.1 Aliivibrio sp. | reverse complement strand
GATCGTAGTACTCTTGTTCAATCATCTTAATTTGTACTTGTTTAAGAGTATGGTGTGAAAACTTACGTTTTTTCTTAGTCTTCATAACCTTCTACGATTTCTTCTACGTCAAGAGCTGTGAAGTAACCTTCACCAAACTCATTAGATATATTAGCTCTTTCTCTTATTTCTTTGTATTGAGCGATTTTGCCGAGTTGATACATGCACGCTCCTACCATTATAGTAAATAGTGTATTTCGTATTATCTTTTTCATTTTAATAAGTATTTAATTACTGTTTGCCAATTAGGGTATTTATCTGTGCCGAACTGTATTAGTTCGCCTTGAAACTCACCTGCACCGTTTGCGGTTCTGTCATCGATGAGTATATCACCGCGCAATAAATTCTTGTGATTGCAAAGAATTAAGCGTTTATGAGCTTTATCACCTAAGTATTTACTAACCCATAAGCGTTTCTGTGTCCAAGAATTTGGTATATTCCACGGAGCAGTTGATAGAATATAGACGTCGTAGTCTTCATCGAAGCATAATTCATTGAACGCTTCAACAGCACCTGCCATTGGAGGCGGATCTTTAAAGACATTCTGATGCCAACCTTGCTTGTCTAAGTTAGATTGCAAGTCGACGAGTACGCCGTCCATATCTAT
>JAAGZR010000722.1 GCA_024206155.1 Aliivibrio sp. | reverse complement strand
TTACTATATAAAGAGTAAATAGGGGGTGAGAATGGTGAGACTCACGTGAGATCCCTTCCGCCGCAGTCGATTTACATCGAAAACAAAGTCCGCCCTGAGACACCAAAGTCCGCCCTAAGCCATGGCAAACACCCTCACCAATCGCAAAAACAGAGCCAGACAAATCCTTAACGGTCTTAATTTCCGCTTTTTACCTGATGAAAAGCTAGAGACGTTGGAAGCCTTGGGTTATTACGTAGGCTTTCCCTGCCCCCTTGGTCACAAAATTCGAGACAAAAACGAACATTGGTGTTATCACTGTGTTCGTCGTATACAAGGAAACATCTGTGGTTTAGATGTTAATTATTTACATAATGTATATCAAGAGGATGCTCGCGCCCTATTGAACTTAATTGAAATAAAAGAACCTGACGAGTGTTGGCCTATTATCTTACCCAAAGACAATAATCTAAATGCGAGTGTACCCAAAAGAGTTAATTTTCCTTCTTATCGCACCGGTCAAATGGATCGTCGCACAGATAAGGTAAGCCTTTCTAAGGCAATCTATACTTTTACCTGGGGAGATGTTGGTAGTATGCGAGTCAGTCGTCGTTGCCGCAATAATTGGTGTGGTAATCCATTGCACATGTGCTCCAGCTGGAATCGTGCTGATGTATTAAAAGATTTTCATTACTTAGATCTTGAAATAAACCCGAAAAAACTATTGCTCATGGCTAAACGTCATCGACTTAATCTTCCAATTGAAGACTTAATTGCCATGTCATACCGTCCAACGATTGCTAATCCTCAAGATGTAGACATTTCCCAGAAGTACAATGGAGAATAAAGCCTTAGCTGGCGAATGGCTAATCCAAATGCACCTCAAAGAGAACGTTCACAAAATAATCCATTAAACCTTGGTACATTCAGTACAACATCTTTAAGGATGTTAAAAGGCAGCCTGGGACCCAAAAGCCAAATTATTTCTGGTGGCTATGGTCGTGAAACATATAACCATTGGTTTCAGGTGACCCTTGCTTCTGAAGCATGGATTATTTTATTTAAAGCATCATCTGCATTAACAACAGGTAACTCATCGTTATCAACCAGGCGTTCACCTTTAACAACACGTTATTCAGTTAATGTGTATGATCAAAATCGCAATCCAATTCAAGGGCGTAGTATTTTTCAAGCAGACTCTGCACTTGTAGAAGCATCTAGAGATGGCTTTCATACTTCATTTAGCAATAGTTATACCGGCCAAGTAATGGCTGCTCAGAGTGATCTGTATAATACATATGATCCCAATCGTGCTGATGAAGGAGATGATCGTTACTTTCCATTAGGTGCTGGTAACTATTTAATCTGTGTATCAGCCGAACGTAATGAAGAGTTTCAATACGGTGTTGGTTTAGTTGTAGAGTTCCAAACACCCAACGA
>JAAGZR010000721.1 GCA_024206155.1 Aliivibrio sp. | reverse complement strand
ATAGCCAGCTTATTGCGCCTATCACCGTAGCAAATGGTGCAACGGTTGGTGCTGGTTCTACAGTGACTAAAGATGTTGCGGAGAATGAGCTTTATATCAGCCGAGCTAAAGAGCGCCGTATTGCTAATTGGCAGCGTCCAATGAAAAAATAATTAATATCTAAATACTTAGGCTTTTTTGATCGGTATTTAGGCATAAAAAAAGAAGCGATTATCGCTTCTTTTTTTGTATCTGTAATCTAGTGGGCCGAGGCGCTATAAATGACAGACAAAAAAAATGCTGACCGAAGTCAGCATTTTTTAAAATTCTATTCGAAAAATTCGAATTAAGCTGGAGTAACGTCTGCAGCTTGTGGGCCTTTTTGACCTTGTTCAACAGTGAAAGTTACCGCTTGGCCTTCTTTCAGAGTTTTGAAACCTTCAGTTGCGATAGCACGGAAGTGAACGAATACGTCAGCGCCGCCGTTATCTTGAGTAATGAAACCGAAACCTTTCTCTTCGTTGAACCACTTAACGATACCAGTTGATTTAGACATAATAAATCCTAATTTTTTTAAAGTAAATAATTCGCATAATGCGAAGTTGTAGCCATAAAGAATTATTTATTTGAGGTAAAACATATGTATAAAAAGCTTCAAGCATAACTGGTAAAGCAGTATAACGAAGGTTTCAAAAGCATAATATTACAGATAAATAGGTCTGTTTACAGGCCGAGAAAAATAATAGCATTTTTTAACCGATTGTATAGTAGAATTTCAAAAATGAATGAAAATAAGGCTAAAAAATTATTAGCCTTATAAAGGCCATACGCTATTAAGATAAAAAGAACTGATAAGCAGGGTTATCTGTTTCATCCTTGCATTGGTAGCCTAACTCTTTGAGGTGTTTTGAGAAATCAAAGAGATCGTTATCATCTAGTTCAAAACCACATAAAACACGTCCATAATCAGCCCCGTGATTGCGATAATTGAACAAACTTATATTCCAATGTGTGCCTAAAGTGCTTAAGAATTTAACCAGTGCACCGGGGTATTCTGGAAATTCAAAACTGTATAAACGCTCTTTTAAGGGTTTAGATGGCTTTCCACCAATCATGTAACGGATATGCAGTTTCGCCATTTCATTGTCAGAAAGATCAACAACAGGGTAATCGCCTTGTTGTAAATCACTAATGATATTATCGAGCTCTTGCTGCCCTTCTTGTAAGCGAACACCGACAAAAATATTGGCTTGTTTATCATCATTATAACGGTAGTTGAATTCCGTTACGGCTCTGCCGCCAATCAGGTTACAAAACTCAAAGAAAGCGCCTTGACGTTCAGGGATTGTTACTGCTAATAGGCCTTCTCGTTTTTCACCTAATTCACAGCGCTCGGAGACGTAACGTAAACCATGAAAATTGGTATTGGCACCAGAAAGTACCGTCCCTAGTTGTTTATTTTCTAGTTGATGCTTATCGGCAAATTTTTTCAATCCAGCTAATGCTAAAGCTCCTGACGGCTCTGCGATTGCGCGAGTATCTTCAAAAATATCTTTAACCGCCGCACAGATTTCATCACTGGATACCGTAATATGACCATCTAAGTATTTTTGGCATAAACGGAAGGTTTCATCACCAATGCGCTTAACTGCCACACCATCAGCAAACATACTGACTTGATCAAGAATGACAGGCTCACCAGCATCTAGTGCCGCTTTTAAACAGGCAGAGTCTTCGGGTTCAACCGCAATAATTTTGATATCAGGCATTAATTGTTTAATAAGCACAGCAACACCAGCGGCTAAACCACCACCACCAACAGGAACAAAGATATAATCGAGATGGCCATTTTGTTGCAGCATCTCCATTCCTATCGTCCCTTGGCCAGCAATGACTAATGGGTGGTCGAACGGAGGAACAAACGTGTAGCCGTGAAGTT
>JAAGZR010000720.1 GCA_024206155.1 Aliivibrio sp. | reverse complement strand
GAGCGTGTTTGTGATACCACGATTGGTGGTTATTCATATTGGTATGAATGTACTCCTCGTCATTTTAGTTTAAATATAACCCCTCTTTCTGTTGCTGATAAATTTAAAGAGCATCTCGCCGATAAAGAAGGTGCATGGATTTTTACGTCAGCAACGTTAGCGGTAAATGATGACTTTTCGCATTTTACTCAGCGTTTAGGGTTAGAGCCTAAGAAGCAATTTACCTTACCTAGTCCGTTTGATTATCAGACACAAGCGCTATTGTGCGTGCCTCGTTTCTTGCCTGAACCGAACAGTTACGGTATTGCTGAAAAACTAGTCGAGTTATTACAGCCAGTGATTAAGCAAAATAATGGTCGTTGTTTTTTCTTATGCACTTCACATCAAATGATGCGTGACTTAGCTGAGAAATTTAGAGAAACACTGGATCTGCCAGTCTTAGTACAAGGTGAAACCACTAAGCAGCAATTACTGTCTGAGTTTATGGAACTAGGGAATGCTTTATTGGTTGCTACGGGCGCTTTTTGGGAAGGGATAGATGTTAGAGGTGATGCGCTAAGCTGTGTTATCATTGACAAACTTCCTTTTACAGCACCCGATGACCCATTGTTAAAAGCTCGAATTGAAGATTGTCAATTGAGTGGTGGTGATGCATTCTCGCAAGTACAAATTCCAGATGCTGTCATTACGTTGAAACAG
>JAAGZR010000122.1 GCA_024206155.1 Aliivibrio sp. | reverse complement strand
GTTGTTACTTTTAAATTACCTGCTGTTCCTATGTAAAGGACAGCGCCTTCTTGATTACCACCATAAATCTCATAAGCTTTTCCACTTGCTGCAAATATGTTTGCAGAGACAGTAAGTGTATTATCATCTTCAATACCAATTACTACTGCTTGCGTGTTGTCAGTTGTATTAACAATAATCATATTTAGATGCACCCCGCTAGTTAAAAACGTAGCGTTAGAATCTATTAGTTGTGTTGCGCTTCCAGAAGTTGTAGTTCCTGTTGGACCTGCAGTTCCTGTGTCAGGAATGTCTGTATTATCAGATGTGTTAACTGACCATGCTTTCCCTGCTTGTAATTTTTGGTATGCCATAATTTATTTTTTATAAGGGAACATTCTGTTAAGACCATCTCGTCTTTCACTGCACCCGCAATCTTTGTTTAATTTTTCCGCTACTATATCTACAGCTTTTTTAATCCCTGTAAACTTAGTAAACTTTTCTATATCATCTCCCAGTCCTCTTGACTTCATTTTATACATATACATTTTTCATTTTTACAATCTTTCATCTTAAATGATATTGCAAATATAATCTTATTCCATCCACATTTAAAATTATGTGTAAGATTTCCCCACCATCTTGCGATATCGTGAGAAGTTTTAATAAGCCATGCTCCTAGTTTTTTCATATTATTTCATGTTTGAATCAGCTGAGTATGGGTGTTCTCCATAATACTTGTACATCCCTTTAGACTCGTTTCGTCTATCTTTTAGAGATTGTTTTTTTTTGCCGTTACTAGCTGCAATTGCTTCGTCGTCTCTTGAATTGTATCCTTGTTTTTTCATTTTATAAAAATTTTATAAATACAAAGATACTAATATTTTCCTTGTCTATTTTTTGGAGAAGATTTTGTAGAACCGCCTGAACCAGCCCACAAATTTTTACACGCCCAGTAGCGTGCTGTAAGTTTTGATTTTGCCTGTCCACACTTGTGTCTTGCTCTAAAACTTCTACGTGCTGCAGCAGAATAATTATGACCATAACCAGTAGCTCCAAAGTGTATAAGTTTTTCCTGGCCATTAGCACACGCCTTAACCATTTTCTTTTTACCCGCTCTGTCTGATTTAGTTGGCTTGTTACAAGCCATTTTACTTTTATTTGCCATTATGCGTTTCTTACTCTTGCGGCAGGCGTATTTGCTACCACTGTTTTACCTTTTTTTCCTTCTCTTTTTTTCTTACGAGCTGTTTGTGCTAACTGTCTTTTAGAAAGTCTCTTAGCTTTGTCGAGCGGAAGACATCTATCTGGATTTTCTTTGTCTTTACTAGTTCCACACGGGCCTTTTATTTTACCGTCTGTACCAATGCGAACCCATTTTTGATTTACCCAATTTTTTAAAGCACCCATTACTTTTTCATTTTAGCCCCCGCAATCTTATCTGCGTAAGTGACTCCTGGATTGTTATCTAAACCCGCCTTTACACTTAGCATGCCAAATTTTGTTTTTTTACCTTTACGGTGTTTTTTATTCATCTTACTCATTTCTTACTTTTTTTTGCATAATTAGGGTCTTTACAATATTTACTGGCTGCCATATTTGCATAGGCAGACGGGTACG
>JAAGZR010000719.1 GCA_024206155.1 Aliivibrio sp. | reverse complement strand
TTTTAATATTCTTTCGTTATTTTTTCGAACTGCTTCTACACGGTTGTACTTCTTAACTCTTTTTTTAGTCATCAAGAAGCCCGTTTTGCTTTTGTGTTTTAAAGTTGTAGTAACTAGCGCGTGCAATGCCAAGTTCTTTTTCTGCGGCTGTTGGCCCATGCTTTTCAGCGATTTCTATGAACTTTAGTTTTACTTGCTTACTTATCTTCTTGCCTTTTCGCTCGCCTCTTGATGTTTTACCTTTGCTGATAATGCCTGGGCAAACTTCTAAGGGCGATTTCCTCATGTTATTTAATTGTTGTAAATTCATTGTTTATTATCCTTGTTGATTAAAAACTTCACACGATTCTGAGCAAGAGTTGGTATCAATCATCTTACTGCCACGAATACGTGACTTTATTTCTTCACCTGTTGAACCGTCAAAGGTTGCTATTAGAGATTGTAGCGACTGTTTACCTCGATACATTTTAGAGTAATGACCAGTATTATCATCAACACGAACCGAGTCAGAAGCTAATAATGATATGAAATCATGGTAGTGCTTAGGCTCGTCACGTTGAGCGGCTGCAAGTTTTAAGTTTGATTTTTTAGGGCAAAAAACACAGTTACCTAACCATTCATCAATACCTAAATCAAACGGCATTTTAGACCAATAATTTATAACATCTTGTTTTTCTGCGTCCGTAATTTCAGCCATGTATTTTATAAACGGTTTAGGTGTTAATCTTTTTGGTTCGTCTGCGCGTATACCTAACCATGTTTCGTAATTCTTTTTACCATAAACATCATCACAATACTTTTTAAACGGCTTTAGTTTCATTCTGTCAGTACAAAACATACCACCAGTGTAAGGGATGCCATACTTGCCAGCCATTTGTTGAAATGGTTTTAAGTCTTGTTTTATATCGCTTATATCAACGATATTATAATAGACACCACCACCAAGAGGACGAGAGAAGTCACCGCGCAAACATACAAGATTAAGCCCAAATTCATCATTAACTTTTCTAATAAACTCATATGTTTTTGGATGCTCTGCACCGGTATCCATGAAAATAAAATCAACATTATCTTTACCAAATTTATCAATCATAACTTTACATAAGTAAGCAGATGTACGGCCACCGCTAAAGCTGACTACTTTCTTCATTATTTATTATCCTTGTTGATTAAATTCTTCCTGAGTGCTTAGTGTTATAAAGATTTACTTATGCCTATGGTCATTCAAAATCTTTACTTCTACATTTATGTCTGCCTGATCTGCCGCGGTTAAGCTCATCCTGCTCAATTCTCTAAATAACTCAGCAGCGGTATACTGCTCAATATCGCGCAAAACAATAGTTAGTTTTCGTTTAAAATAATCAGTTCTCATAATCTCTTCCTTTGTTTCGTAAATCAATTTATAACAACCCGATTAAACCGTTTAGCTATGGGCTATATAGCTCTGCGCATATCTGCATCAGCATCGGCAGCACCAGCCGAACCGTAGTAACTGCCAATGTACTTTTCACAGCCTCCTCTTATGCGCTTTTGTGTTAATACTGTATTGTCAAACACAGCGTCTATAGCCATATTGCCGCCTCTTACTATTATAAATAAAGCAATCTTGCTGCCTTTAGTTGCTGTTGTGATTCTGTCTTTGATTACTGCCGTTGTTGAAATACTCATTTGCTTTCCTTGTTTGTTTTCGTGATTCAATAATGATTTATATCTGTTGTTTTGTATAATACTGAGTTTTCATATAACCCGTATTTTTTATAACAACAAGCTATAACGGTTGAGCAACACCTGGCATTGCTCTTCTCTCTTATGTTGTCTGTCTAAACGCCGGTTAATTCTTCTATTTTTAATCTTGCTATTACTTTGTTTGTTTCTGATAGCTTTATCTTTTCACCAGTGACAAAGTCAACGCCGTTTAACGCCATTTTTAAAGCGTAGATTTCATCTGAGTTTCTTTTGTTCTGATTATGCTTTCTGGTTGCTGCATCCAAAGTCATTCCGAAGTCTGCTTTAAATTGCTTTTCTATCTGTAATTGATTCATGCTAAAAGCTCATATTTGCTAAGTTATCAAATTTCATTGTCGGAGCGGTCCATTTAACTCTAACCATTCCCGTCCCGCCATGCCGATTCTTCTTAAAGTTAACTTCGCAGGTTCCTCTGTCGCTAGAATCTTCGTTGTAAACCTCATCGCGGTAAAGTGTCAGTATGGAGTCAGCTTCTTGCTCAATGGTTCCACTATCCTTTATATCCCCCATTTGAGGGCGCTTATCGTCTCTAGCTTCAACTTTGCGACTAACTTGAGCTAATGCCACCACTGGAATATTTAACTCCCTTGCAAGCTCTTTCAGCCGCATTGCAATATCACCTATTGCTTGGTGCGGTGGTAGCGCTGGATTCTCGTGCTTAATTCTTTGTAAGTAATCCAAGTAAATCGCTGTAATGCCGCTCTTGTGATAATGCTCACGAGCTACGGCCTCTATCTCACTCATAAATGGCCCTGACTTGTCGTATATAATGCCGTTACTATCCTGCATTCTTGGTATTGCTTGCGACATTCTCCCAAAGTCTTCGTTATCAAGATCTCCTGTTCTTATTTTATGGTTTGGGACATTGCCGTAAATGCTAAAGAATCTAAATCCCGCCTGTATTCTTGACTGCTCTGTACTAAA
This sequence comes from Aliivibrio sp., assembly GCA_024206155.1. Taxonomy (GTDB): domain Bacteria; phylum Pseudomonadota; class Gammaproteobacteria; order Enterobacterales; family Vibrionaceae; genus Aliivibrio. The sequence continues at coordinate 2,804 of JAAGZR010000719.1, read as the reverse complement.
CAAAAGAGGTCTATCGTTATTAGCTGCAACCATGTTTAGTAAGAACGCTGTTTTACCCATAGCGCTTCTAGCCGCTACAATTACTAAGTCTGAGTTATGAAGCCCGCCCATAATTTTATCTATGTCAGCTAGCCCTGTGCTAATTGGTTTGGATTCTCCTTCAATAACCCGCTCAACTTCTTGTAGTGCATCGTCTCCCATTTCAGCAAAAGTATGAGAGTATTTTTTCTCGGTGGTGTTTAGGTTCATCAGCATTTTAATGAAGTGGTTTATATCGTGGTTTTCAGAGTTGGTTATCTCTGAGCCAATATCTTTTAACGCTCTAACTCTCCACTTTAATTTTATTTTCTTGATGTGGCTGTCTGCCGCATAGCTACCAACAGCATCACGAGACATTGAAGATATATATGGGTGCCATGTCGGATCGTTCGGAAGTTCCTCAGTAACGTTTATAACGTCTGGTGTTATCTTTCTTGTCACCAATGACTGAATAACAGCCCATACTTGTTTGTTAGGGTAGCTACTGAAATGCTTCTCTTCTAACCCTGTCATTGTTGGGTCTATCATGCCATTAATGCACAATCCTAAAATGTTTTCTTCTATCATTGTGAAAATGCCTTTGGTTTAGTCTGTTGTTTAGTAGAGTTAATGGAATTACCTTCCCATGTTCTGACGCAAGCTTTCCAATCTTTAATTTTATTCTTGCCTCTCATCCATCCATTAGCAGAATAGTAGTCAATAAACTTATTAGCATCTATGTTATTACCTCTTTCTAAACAATACTGAATAACTTCTTTTAATGATGGTGGCGTGAATCGCGTACTTCCTTTCCTTTCCTTTCCTTCCTTTCCTTCCTTCCTTCCGCTTTCGCGCGTGGTTGACGCGTCACTGTCGCGTGACGGTAGCTCACTATCTTTCTCTCTATTGTTTATAACTTGGTGAGATGAGAATCCAGGTATCTCGCAATAATCTACTCCAGATATACAATATGTGCATATCATCCCTTCCGACTCTAACTCATCACAAAGCTTCTCTATATTTACAGAGTCAGCAGGAAGGTATCTAAACTTTAATGTTTTTGGTTTCCATTTTAATCTTCCTTCTCTGTCAGCCTCACACCATAGCCCTATAAAAAGCAGCCTAGCTAAAGGCGAAACTGAAAGCACAGACTCACTCGTAAAGAACTCTGGTTTGATTGTTCTTATTCTTGCCATTATAATTACCTTGATTCGTTAATTAGTGCGCTTACTTGGTGGTGGCGCATTTTTTATATCCAGAGACCGTCTATTAAGTTCCTAGAATATTCTGGGCATTCATGTAGCTGACTATTTGTTTCGTAGTTATACCTTTTTACAGCGGAGTACATTCTCTGTCTTTCTGCCTCGGATATACTTCTCATAGCTAAAGCCTGCTGTAACAGCTCTACAACTAAAGCTGTTTTATTTCCTTTGCTCATACTCTCTATCTGCTCGATCAAATCCAGAGGCAGTTTGTAATTAACTAGTTTCGTTTCCATTTATTTAAAGCCTTTTATTGTGTAAGTATTGCTATTATTATTTATTTATTTATTTACGTCAATATTTATATTTAACTTTACAGTGTCAATTATTTATTCTAAGATTAATCCATCAACAACAAACAAGGTTTATAGATATGAAAGTAAGTATTCAAAATATAACCCCAGTAATGGCGGCTGAATTTTTAGAAAACAATAAATCAAACAGAAAGATAAATAAAAAGCAGCTTGAAATGATCGTAAGGTCTATTGAAGCTGACAAATGGAGACTAACCCATCAAGGCGTGGCGTTTTATGATGATGGTGAACTTGCTGATGGTCAACACAGACTGCAAGCAATAGTCAAAACTGGCAGAACTTTAAAGATGCCGGTATTTACAGGTATAGAGCGAGATATTGACACTATACTTGCTATAGATTGTGGTAAAGGAAGAACGGTCATTGATAGTGCATCTATATCTGGGATTAATATAAAGCCTTCAGATATAAGCGTAGTTAAAGGTATCGAATATGGTTACGCATCCAAGGCGTTTAAAAAGCTCTCTCACTCTGAATCTTGTGATCTCTGCACCAAGTACTTTAATGAGCTTCAGAATATCAATACGCTATTCCCTAAAAGCAAACCATTTATAACATTAGCGCCGGTAAAGGTTGCCGTTATAGACTCATTATCTAGCGGTGTAAGCATGGAGGTAGCAAAAAAATTCTGCGATGCGCTTGTCAGTGGTGAATATAGCGAGAGTATATTTGTTAATGCTGTTAGATTGCGCTCTAAATTAATCAGTAAAAATTACAACGGCGGCGGGGATAGGGTTATTGCTTACAATATGACGTATAACACGTTAATCAAAACACAAAAAGGTGAGCAAGTTAAAAGAATAATAGAAAACAAGTTAATTAAATAGGAGTTATAACAAATGAAAAAGTCAGATATTCCAGAAATTAATCCTAATAAGTATGGGGCTGAAGATTTTGCTAGCCAAAGTGAATGGCATAAGTATAGAGGATGAATTGCCTCAAGAAGATGGTAAATATTTAATAATAACACCAGACGGCTATATTAAATTAATTCAGTATTACGAACATCATGGTGGAACATTTTTTGGTGGAGTAATCGCCACCCACTGGATGCCACTACCTAAACCACCAACACAATAGAGGTTAATAGAATGACTAAGAGCGAGCAAAGAAAACTAATAGAAAGCGCGGCTCAAGAGTTGGAGTGCTTAATAACAAAAATCAACAATGATTTAAAATCTAACATTGTGGGTACGGATTTAGACGAGCC
>JAAGZR010000121.1 GCA_024206155.1 Aliivibrio sp. | reverse complement strand
TATGACCATTGTTTGGCGATGCGCGATCGTCTGCTTGATGGCGTTAAAGATATGGAAGCGGTACACATTAATGGTGATTTAGATCAGCGTGTACCACATAACTTAAACATCAGTTTCGAGTTTGTTGAAGGTGAATCACTGCTAATGGCACTGAAAGACTTAGCGGTTTCTTCAGGTTCAGCGTGTACATCAGCAAGCCTTGAGCCTTCGTATGTATTACGTGCGTTAGGTTTAAATGATGAATTAGCACACAGTTCAATTCGTTTCTCATTTGGTCGTTACACGACAGAAGAAGAAATTGATCACGCTATTGCACAAATCAGCCAAGCAGTAAACAAACTGCGTGATATGTCTCCATTATGGGATATGTACAAAGAAGGCATCGACTTAAACACGGTTGAGTGGGCACACCACTAACACGGACGTTCCAGAATTTAGAGGTATTTATCATGGCTTATAGCGAAAAAGTAATCGATCACTACGAAAATCCACGTAACGTAGGTTCATTTGAAAAAGATGATCCGTCAGTAGGTAGCGGTATGGTTGGTGCTCCTGCTTGTGGTGATGTAATGAAATTACAAATCAAAGTGTCTCCTGAAGGCATTATTGAAGATGCAAAATTCAAAACATATGGTTGTGGTTCAGCAATCGCGTCAAGCTCACTGGTTACCGAGTGGGTTAAGGGTAAAACTCTTGACGAAGCTGCAGCACTTAAAAATGCTGAAATTGCAGAAGAACTTGAACTTCCACCTGTAAAAGTTCACTGTTCAATCTTAGCAGAAGATGCGATTAAAGCGGCGGTATCTGATTACCGTAACAAGCACTAAGATTACAGTTGTTTTATAAAGCGTCAATTTGTACTTATAGATACAAATACGGCGCTTTATTATTAAATTAAGTCATTATTTACTAATGACCTCCATGACCACAAAACAAATATAGTAAAGGTTGTAGTATGGCCATCTCAGTAACCGAATCTGCGGCAAACCGTGTACAAACATTTCTTGAAAGCCGAGGAAAAGGCATTGGTTTACGTTTAGGCGTAAGAACCTCTGGTTGCTCTGGTATGGCATATATTCTTGAATTTGTTGATGAACTAAATGAAGAAGACCAAGTGTTTGAAGAGTTTGGTGTAAAGATCATCATTGATCCTAAAAGCTTAGCTTATATGGATGGCACAGAATTAGACTTTGCAAAAGAAGGTCTAAATGAAGGATTCAAGTTTAACAATCCAAACGTAAAAAGTGAATGTGGATGTGGTGAAAGTTTCAACGTATAGAGCATCACGTTAACTATGAACTATTTTGAATTATTTGGGCTACCAAACCAGTTTCAACTGGATGGTAGCCTTCTTTCTCTTCAATTCCGAGAATTACAAAAGCGTTTTCATCCTGATAACTTTGCGACCGCTTCTGAGCGTGACCGTTTGCTTTCTATTCAAAAAGCAGCGCAAATCAACGATGCTTATCAAACGCTTAAAAATCCCGTCACTCGTGCAGAGTACATGCTATCAGAGCAAGGTCATGATATTCGTGGTGAGCAAACTACAATGCAAGATCCTGTGTTTTTGATGCAACAGATGGAGCTTCGTGAGGAGTTAGAATCGTTACCATCAAGCTCTGATCCTGAAAGTGCATTGTTTGATTTTGCTGAGAACGTATCAGTTATGCGTAAAGAGCAATTAGGGCTATTGCAGCAGCAATTAGAGAGTGAAATTTGGCAAGAAGCCGCTCAAAGTGTACGAAAGCTGAAGTTTATTGATAAACTGAATCACGAAGTCGAACAGTTAGAAGACAAATTATTAGGTTAACCCAATAAAGGTTAATTGAAATAGACGAAGGATATTTTCATGTTACTACAAATTGCTGAACCAGGACAAAGTGCTGCACCACACCAACATAAATTAGCGGTGGGTATTGATTTAGGTACAACTAATTCTCTGGTTGCTTCAGTTCGAAGTGGTGAAGCGAAGACATTACCAGATCTGAAAGGTAATGTTATCCTGCCATCGGTTGTACAGTATCAAGACAATAAGATTTGTGTTGGTGCTAATGCGTATTCATCAGCCGCTTCTGATCCTCAAAATACCATTATTTCAGTAAAACGACTGATGGGCCGTTCATTAAAAGATATTCAAATCCGCTACCCTGATTTACCTTATCAATTTACTGAAAGTGAAAATGGTTTACCCGTTATTCAAACTGCTCAAGGAGAGGTTAACCCTGTTCAAGTTTCTGCAGAGATCTTAAAGTCTCTTTCTCGCCGAGCAAAAGAAACATTAGGTGATGAGTTGGAAGGTGTGGTTATTACCGTTCCTGCTTACTTTGATGATGCGCAACGTGCGGGTACTAAAGATGCAGCGACATTAGCTGGTTTAAATGTTCTTCGTCTATTAAATGAACCAACAGCTGCAGCAATTGCATATGGTTTAGATTCAGGCCAAGAAGGTGTTATTGCTGTTTATGATTTGGGTGGTGGTACGTTCGATATTTCAATCTTGCGCTTGTCTAAAGGCGTATTTGAAGTATTGGCAACAGGTGGTGATTCAGCGCTTGGTGGTGATGATTTTGATCATGCTATTGCGAATTGGATTAAAGACCAAGCAGGGATCAACACACCTCTTTCTAAGCAGGAACAGCGTGAGTTGCTAACGTTAGCAACAGAAACTAAAGTCGCTCTCTCTGATAGTGAATCTGTGAGTATTTCTTTTAAAGAATGGTCAGGTATAATTGCTGTTTCTGAATTTAACCAATTGATTCAACCTTTAGTTAAGAAAACACTAATGGCGTGTCGTCGTGCATTAAAAGACGCTGATATTTGCACTGAAGAAGTCATGGAAGTGGTAATGGTTGGTGGTTCAACTCGCACTCCATTTGTACGTACATCTATTGGTGAGTACTTCAATAAAACCCCATTAACCAGTATAGACCCTGATCAAGTGGTTGCTATTGGTGCAGCTATTCAAGCGGATATTTTAGTGGGTAATAAGCCAGATGCTGAAATGTTATTGCTTGATGTTATTCCGCTGTCTTTAGGGATTGAAACCATGGGTGGTTTGGTTGAAAAAATCATTCCACGTAATACCACCATCCCTGTCGCGAAAGCGCAAGAGTTCACCACTTTTAAAGATGGTCAAACAGGCATGATGGTTCACGTTGTTCAAGGTGAACGTGAAATGGTAGAAGATGGTCGTTCACTTGCTCGCTTCTCATTAAAAGGTATTCCACCGATGACTGCGGGTGCTGCGCATATTCGAGTGACTTATCAAGTTGATGCTGATGGGCTTTTATCTGTTACGGCAATGGAAAAAAGCACTGGCGTTCAATCTCATATCCAAGTTAAACCTTCTTATGGCTTAAGCGATGATGAAGTCGCAAATATGTTGAAAGACTCGATGACATTCGCTAAAGAAGATATGCAAGCGAGAGCATTAGCAGAGCAACAGGTAGAAGCCGATCGTGTTATTGAAGGGTTGGTTGTTGCTTTAAATAGTGATGGTGATGCATTGTTATCAAAAGAAGAACAAACAGAAATTTTAAAAGCAATTGAAGCGTTAATCGTCGTACGTCAAGGTACAGATACGCAAGCAATTGAAGATGGAATAAAACAAGCTGATGCAGCAAGCCAAGAGTTTGCCGCGCGTCGAATGGATGCCTCTATTCGCGCTGCATTGGCCGGTCAATCTATTGATGAGGTATAGAAATGCCAAAGATTATTGTTCTACCACACGATGAGTTATGTCCAGAAGGGGCGGTACTTGAAGCAAATGAAGGGGAAACGGTTTTAGACGTTGCTCTTAAAAATGGCATCGCTATTGAGCACGCATGTGAAAAGTCATGTGCATGTACAACGTGCCATGTTGTGATTCGTGAAGGGTTTGATTCACTTGAAGAGAGTGATGAGCTTGAAGATGACATGCTGGATAAAGCGTGGGGTCTAGAGCCAGAGTCACGTCTTGGCTGCCAAGCAAGAATAGCTAAGCAAGACTTAGTGGTAGAAATTCCAAAATACACACTAAACTTAGCATCAGAAGATCATTAATCTTTCGATTCTAAAATAGATTAAGAGGGCAAGTGTTGAGACGTAAGTAATTACCTCCTCAAGCTGCCCTTTTTTCTTGTTAGTAGCCACATAAAAAAGGAGTTTATGATGAGTTTAAAATGGATAGATTCAAGAGACATAGCAATTGAGTTATCAGAGAAGTACCCTGATACCGATCCCAAAACCGTTCGATTTACTGATTTGTGCCAGTGGGTATTAGATTTGGAAGATTTCGATGACGACCCTAAGCATTCAGGTGAAAAGGTATTGGAAGCGATTATCCTGTGCTGGATGGATGAGTGGGATTAAAGATATTCGTCGTTAATCGCGATTTCACCAATAACGCTTAAATACCCATCAAGTGGTGGGATCGTTCTCTTAGATTTTATTGAAATGCCTTGTATCGCCTGTATAAAGTAGGCAAATTAGATAAAAAGAACATTTTGTTCGAGTATACCCATAGTATTAGCGCAATATAAGTAATCAGTAGAATTCACCTACATGATTGTATGGATTTATTGCGTGCTTAAAGGAGATTCATAATGTCACAAAAGATGACGGTACAACTTTCATCAATCGCTGCACTTGCTCATTGGGGTGAAAATGCACTGCTTTCGTTTACTGCAGAGGGCGCAGTGATCCACTGTACTGATAGTGATGTTTATAGCGCAATTCAGCGTGCTGCTCGAAAGCTAGCAACTCAAGGTATTGTTGCTGTTGAGCTGCAAGGTCCTGAGTGGGATTTAGAGTCTATTTGGTCTTTTGTTCAGGGTTTTCGTGATTCAAAAAGCAATAATGACGTTACTTGGACCGCACTTGTTGAGGTGGATGAAAAAGAGCTAAATAATCGCATATTAACAACTAACTGGACTCGTGAACTCATTAATAAAACGGCGGAAGAAGTCGCTCCTCGTCAACTTACCACAATGGCTGCTGAGTTTATTAAATCAGTTGCACCAGCCGGAACGGTAACGGCTAAAATAATTAAAGATAAAGACTTACTAACAGAAGGTTGGACAGGTATTTACGCGGTAGGTCGTGGTTCTGAACGTACTTCAGCGATGTTGCAGCTAGATTACAACCCTACTGGTGATGCAGATGCTCCTGTTTTTGCATGCCTTGTAGGTAAAGGTATTACCTTTGACTCTGGTGGTTACAGCATTAAATCTTCTGGCGGCATGGCGTCAATGAAAGCCGACATGGGAGGCTCTGCACTAGCAACAGCTGGTCTTGCGATGTCGATTCTTCGTGGTTTAGATAAGCGTGTTAAATTGATTTTATGCTGTGCTGAAAATATGATTTCAGGGCGAGCATTAAAGTTAGGCGATATCATTACCTATAAAAATGGTAAAACAGTTGAGATCTTAAATACTGATGCAGAAGGTCGCTTAGTCTTAGCTGATGGCCTTCAATTTGCCTCAGCACAAAACCCAGAACTTATTATTGACTGTGCAACATTAACAGGAGCCGCAAAAATGGCTGTGGGTAATGATTTCCATTCATTACTGAGCTTTGATGATGAGATAAGTCAGAAAGCACTGGTTGCAGCTCAAGAGGAAAATGAAGGGTTATGGCGTTTACCATTAATGGAATTTCACCGTACCATGTTACCGTCAAACTTTGCTGATCTAGCCAATATTGGTTCAGGAGCATACTCTCCTGGTGCAAGTACAGCAGCAGGCTTCTTATCTTACTTTGTTGAAGATTATCAGAAGGGATGGATGCATATGGATTGTTCGGCAACGTATCGTACTGCGCCTTCAGATAAATGGTCTGCTGGTGCTACAGGTGTAGGTGTTAGAACGCTTGCTAATATCTTAACTAAATAAGATCAATGGAGATCGAATGGGTTCGGTCTCCTTCTTATTCATTCTTATCTGTATTGGATAAAAATACAGTATTGATAGGAATTAATATAAAAAATAAAAACACTTTAAAGGAAAGTAGAATGACAATAGAACGTACTTTTTCAATTGTAAAACCGGATGCTGTTAAACGTAACCTTATTGGTGCTATTTACCGTCGTATTGAAAAAACAGGTATGCAAGTTGTTGCGGCTAAAATGCTGCGCTTAACAAAAGAACAAGCGGAAGGTTTCTATGCTGAGCATGAAGGCAAAGAGTTTTTTGGAGCTCTCGTTGAATACATGACATCAGGTCCCGTAATGGTTCAAGTTCTTGAAGGTGAAAATGCGGTGGTTCGTTACCGTGAGCTTATGGGGAAAACGAACCCTGAAGAGGCCGCTTGTGGTACGTTACGTGCTGACTATGCAATTAGTATGCGTTATAACTCAGTTCATGGCTCAGATAGCCCTGAATCTGCTACACGCGAGATTGCTTACTTCTTTGCTGAAGATGAAATCTGTCCACGTCCTGCTGAATAAAGCATTAAGGATTCAGATCGGTCGCAAGCTCCCTTGAAGGTTTCAGAGGAGCTTGCTGTTAGTCTGGTATTTAAAATAATATAGTCAATACAGTAAATTTTTCTTTTCTATAACAGATTAATCATACACCCGCTTTAAACCTCGACCCTCTAGTAATATTCTCTCAAAACTTGTACAATTCTGCGCCCGATATTCGCGGTGATGTTATTTATCAGAGAGGCAACATGACTATAGCTAAAATCAATCTACTGGACTTTGATCGTAAAGGACTTCGAGCATTTTTTTCTGAGGAATTAGGAGAGAAAGCATTCAGAGCCGATCAAATCATGAAGTGGATGTATCACTTTGGTTGTGATGACTTTGATCAAATGAACAACATCAACAAAAAACTTCGTGAAAAATTAAAGCACAAGTGTGAGATCCGTGCTCCTTATGTTTCTGAAGCTCAGCATTCGGTTGATGGCACCATCAAATGGGCGATGAAAGTAGGCGATCAAGATGTTGAAACGGTTTATATCCCTGATGGTGATCGTGCTACATTGTGTGTTTCTTCTCAAGTAGGTTGTGCATTGGAATGTAAATTCTGTTCAACAGCTCAACAAGGCTTTAACCGTAACCTTAAAGTGTCTGAAATTGTAGGCCAAATTTGGCGTGCAGCTCGTGAAATTGGGTTAGAAAAAGAAACAGGTCGTCGTCCAATTACAAATATTGTAATGATGGGCATGGGCGAACCGTTGCTTAACATGAAAAACTTAATCCCATCATTAGAAATTATGCTTGATGATCTAGGTTTTGGTTTATCTAAGCGTCGTGTAACGGTATCGACGTCGGGTGTTGTATCTGGCTTAGAGCAAATGATTGGGAAAATCGATGTAGCATTAGCTATCTCTCTTCATGCGCCAACGGATGAACTACGTAGCGAAATCATGCCAATCAATGATCGTTGGAATATTGATGCATTTTTATCGTGTGTTCGCGAATACATTGCATCATCAAATGCTAATCGTGGTCGTGTAACGGTAGAGTATGTCCTTTTAGATCATGTTAATGATGATATGAATCATGCAAGACAACTCGCAGAATTACTAAAAGATACCCCTGCAAAGATTAATTTGATTCCATTTAACCCATATCCTGGGTCACCATACAAAAAGCCAAGTAATTCACGTATCGATCGATTCATGAAAACACTAATGGAATACGATTTTACGGTAACCGTTCGTAAAACTCGTGGCGATGATATTGATGCTGCTTGTGGTCAATTAGTGGGTGATGTAATCGATAGAACTAAACGTACTCAAGTTAAACAGCAAGGTGAGACTATCCCTGTTAAAACTGTTTAACCTTGATGTATAACAGCAAGGGAAGGCAGTATGAGAAAATGGAGTGCGACACTATTAATAATTGGAGTGTTAATCAGTGCTGGTTGTGTCACGGTAAATGAAGCCGATGACATGACCCAAGAAGAGATAATTCGAGCTGCTGAAGCTCGAATTACCCTTGGATTAAGCTATTTAAATGCGGGAGATATGATAAAAGCCCGTGAAAATTTGGAACTGGCTGTTCAATACGCTCCTGATTATTATCGCTCTCAAACCTCTCTCGCCTATTATTACCAACAAGTAGATGAAGATGCATTAGCTGAAAAGGCTTACAAACGAGCATTACGTTCTTCATCAAAAAATGGTAATGTATTAAATAACTACGGCGTTTTTCTTTGTAAAAATGGCCGTTATGAGGAAGCTCAACAGAAGTTTGCTCAAGCAATAGACCAACCTTACTATTATCTTGTTTCGGCAAGTTATGAAAATGCAGCGATGTGCGCATTAAGTAGTGGGGATAAAGTGACAGCAAAAACGTATTTTGAGCGCTCACTGGCTCATGATCCGAATCGAGTTCGTTCCACCCTTCAATTGGCTAAATTGAATATTGATGAAGGTAACTATTCAGAACCGAGAATTGCGCTGTTTAAATTTACTAAGAAGTATGGATACAAACCCGTTAGCCTAAGCTTACTCATAGAATTAGAAAAAAAAGCAGGCAATACGCATTTGGTTAAAAAATACGTAAATATTCTCGGGAAAAAGTATCCAGGCTCAACAGAATATCAGAATTATATAAATTATGACGATTGAACATATTGAAGAAAAAGTAGAAACATTGGTAGCTCCAGGCTTGTTACTTAAAGAAGCGCGTGAAGAGCAAGGATTATCACTTGAAGATATCTCATCACGTTTACGTTTACGCGTTGAAGTTTTACAGCAAATTGAAGCTGATCAATTTGATATGGGTAAATTAGCGACGTTTACTCGTGGCTACTATCGTTCTTATGCCAAAATTGTCAATGTTCCTGAAATCAAAGTATTAAATGCTTTAGACCAATTAGGTAAAGCATTGATAGAAGAGCATGATATGCAAAGTTTTTCTCGTAAAACGAAAAGAGAAAAACACGATAACCGCATAATGAAACTGACATGGGTTATTTTTGCGTTAATTCTAAGTATGTCTGTTTTGTGGTGGTGGCAAGAACAAGCTCAATTAGAGAGTAAACAAGACGCAGAATTAATTACAGAAGTGACACCTAAAGTACCAACCCAAGTTGCAGAAAGCACTACTGGTGAAGATGACGCTACAGATGAATATTCAGTGCTTAATGAGAGTAATGCTCTTGAGGTTGACACTAAACTTTCAGAATTAGAAACAACACCAGAAGAGCTTGAAGCACCTATTGCAGAAGACGTAAGTACCAATGAAGCAATAGATACAACTTCAGAAGCAAAAGCTGAAGAAAAAGTCGCAGTAGTAGAGCCAGTAGAGATTGCTGAAGATGTACTAATGACCTTTAATAATGATTGCTGGCTACAAGTTCAGGACGCAGCAAATAACCGTCTATACTCAGGTGTGAAAAAAGCAAATCAGACACTAAAACTGACAGGCAAAGCGCCTTATAAACTAGTTATTGGTGCTCCAAGTGCCGTAACATTAACTTATAAAGGTAAACCTGTTGATTTATCTGCATATCCTGCTGGTAAAGTTGCACGATTAACCCTACCTCAATAATGAGTTGATTCCATGCATACAGAATCCCCAATTAAACGCCGTCAATCTACTCGCATTTATGTGGGTAATGTTCCTATTGGTGATGGCGCTCCGATCGCAGTTCAGTCAATGACAAACACGTTAACGACTGATGTTGCTGCGACAGTTGCTCAAATTAAAGCGCTTGAGAAAGTCGGTGCCGACATTGTTCGTGTGTCAGTACCTACAATGGACGCTGCTGAAGCGTTTAAACTAATTAAACAACAAGTCTCAGTGCCTTTAGTTGCTGATATTCATTTTGATTATCGTATTGCATTAAAAGTTGCCGAGTATGGTGTAGATTGCCTACGTATTAATCCGGGTAATATCGGTAATGAGCAACGTATTCGCTCTGTTGTTGATTGTGCTCGTGATAAAAACATTCCAATTCGTATTGGTGTTAACGGCGGCTCATTAGAAAAAGACATTCAAGCTAAATATAAAGAGCCAACAGCAGAAGCGTTACTTGAGTCAGCAATGCGACATGTTGATATATTGGATAAAATGAACTTTGATCAGTTTAAAGTCAGTGTAAAAGCATCGGATGTGTTTCTCGCAGTTGATTCATACCGTTTATTAGCAAAGCAAATTGCTCAACCATTACATTTAGGTATTACTGAGGCTGGTGGTGCACGCGCAGGCTCTGTAAAGTCAGCCGTTGGTTTAGGGTTACTATTATCTGAAGGTATTGGTGACACATTACGTATTTCTTTGGCAGCAGATCCTGTTGAGGAGATCAAAGTTGGTTTTGATATCTTAAAATCATTGCGTATTCGCTCTCGTGGCATTAACTTTATTGCTTGCCCTACGTGTTCTCGTCAAGAGTTTGATGTGATCGCAACGGTTAATGAGCTTGAACAGCGTTTAGAAGATTTAATCACACCAATGGATGTATCTCTTATTGGTTGTGTTGTAAATGGTCCTGGTGAAGCTGAAGTTTCGCATATGGGGATTGCGGGAAGCAACCGAAAAAGTGCATTCTATGAAGATGGTGTGCGTCAGAAAGAACGTTTTGATAACGACAATATTGTGGATAAATTAGAAGCAAAAATTCGCGCTAAAGCAGCAACGTTATCAAAAGAAAACCAAATTGATATTAATCAGATAGACTGACTAATTGTAGATATAAATAAACCCATTGGGAAGTGAACGTGGCTAAAGCAATCCAAGCAATTCGAGGCATGAATGACTGCCTTCCAACACAATCGCCATTGTGGCACAAAGTTGAAAATAGCGTAAAACGCGTTATCAGTGCATACGGTTATAACGAAGTTCGTATGCCTATCGTTGAGCAAACGAATCTTTTTAAACGAGCTATCGGTGAAGTTACTGATGTCGTTGAAAAAGAGATGTACACGTTTGAAGATCGTAATGGTGATAGCTTAACGCTTCGTCCTGAAGGGACTGCGGGTTGTGTTCGTGCAGGAATTGAAAATGGTTTACTGTACAACCAAGAGCAACGTTTATGGTACATGGGCCCAATGTTCCGTCACGAGCGCCCTCAAAAAGGTCGTTACCGTCAATTCCACCAAGTGGGTGTTGAAGTATTTGGTTTGAACGGCCCTGATGTTGATGCTGAATTGATTATGATGACAGCGCGTTTATGGCGTGAATTAGGCATCGATCAACACGTTCGCTTAGAGTTAAACTCGATTGGTTCATTAGAAGCGCGTGCTAACTATCGTGTTGCACTTATTGCTTTCTTAGAACAACACCTAGATGTATTAGACGAAGATTGTAAGCGTCGTATGCACACCAATCCAATGCGTGTTTTAGATACAAAGAACCCAGATGTTCAAGCAATTTTAGGTGATGCACCTAAGTTATCTGAGTACTTAGATGATGATTCAAAAGCACATTTTTCTGGATTATGTGAACTACTTGACGCTGCTGGTATCCAATATCAAGTTAATGAACGTTTAGTTCGTGGATTAGATTATTATAATCGTACTGTTTTTGAGTGGATTACTGAAAGTTTAGGCGCTCAAGGCACGGTATGTGGCGGTGGTCGTTATGATGGTCTAGTTGAACAACTAGGCGGTAAAGCAACGCCAGCGGTTGGTTTTGCTATGGGCCTAGAGCGTTTAGTATTACTAATGGAAACATTAGAATTAACTGACGTTCGTCGTTCAGTTGATGTATACATGGTGACGTCTGGCGAAGGTACATTAATGGCTGGTATGAAACTGGCTGAGTCCCTACGTGAACAAGTACCAGGCTTACGCGTAATGTGCCACTTTGGTGGCGGTAACTTTAAAAAACAATTTAAACGTGCTGATAATGCCGGTGCAGCAGTTGCTCTTATCTTAGGTGAGAGTGAAGTCGCTGAGCAGACAGTTAACGTAAAAGATTTACGAACTGGTGAGCAAGAAACTTTAGCTCAAACAGACGTATTCGCAAAATTAGCTGATTTGATTTAAGAGGATAGGACGTGGAAGCCTACGAAACTGAAGAACAACAAGTTGAAGCCATTAAAAGTTGGTGGAAAGAAAATGGCAAGGCAGTCGTTGTTGGTGGCATTGTTGGTATTGGTGCCATTTTAGGTTGGAAATATTACCAATCTGCGCAAATTGAAGCAAAAGATACAGCGTCAATGTCTTATGAGAAAACATTAACGGCATTGCAAGCATCTGGTGCAGAAGCCGCTGAGTCAACTCAAGCGTTTATTAATGCAAATTCGAAAAGTGAATACGCAACGTTAGCGGCTCTTCAGTTAGCAAAAGTACAAGTAGATGCAGGCCAACTTGATGAAGCAATAACACAGTTAAATTGGATTGCAAGTAACAGCAAAGATGAGTCTTTGATTGCTACGGCACAAATTCGAATTGCTCGTATCCAAGCACAACAAGAACAATTTGATGCAGCACTAACAACATTAGCAACAGTGAAGCCTGCAACTTGGGCTGCACGTGTTGCTGAAGTTAAAGGTGATATTGCACTTCGTCAAGGTGATATAGCAACAGCTCGTTCTGCTTATACAGAAGCACTGCAAGCAGGCATGAACCAAGCGGTTCAAATGAAACTGGATGATTTAGCAGAGTAAGGACAACTGAATGCGTAAGGTGTTAAAAAAAGCGGCATTATGTACCTTTGGTTTCTCGATGCTTTTTGGCTGTGCGAGTGAAGAAGATACAATCGTAATGGCACCGGTTCCTGTTGTTCAAAATCAATTTGAACCGACTACGGAATGGACAAGTTCAATTGGAGATGGCGTTGGACATTATTTTTCTCGTTTAACGCCTGTTTACGCTTATCAAAAAGTTTATGTAGCAAGTCGAGATGGTCTTGTTAAAGCGCTTGATCCTGAGAATGGTAAAACCATTTGGGAAAAAAATTTAGAGCAAGATGATACTGCTCGATTATCTGGCGGCTTAACACTGACATACGGCAAGGTCTTTATTGGCTCTGAGAATGGTGAGCTTATCACTCTTGATGCAGAGACGGGTGAAGAATTGTGGCGTGAGGAAGTGGACGGTGAAGTACTTGCAAAACCATTAGCTGATGAAGGTTATGTTATTATTCATACAAGTCGTGGAGCATTAATAGCTTTTGATGCAGAAACGGGTGTAGAACAATGGCAAATCAACAGTGAAGTACCTAACTTAACCCTTCGTGGTGACAGTGCTCCTGTGAGTATCTCTGGTGGTGTTTTCTGGGGAATGTCTAATGGTCGTTTAGCAGCCGCTTTGATCTCTAAAGGTCAGCTATTATGGCAACAACCAGTAGGTACACCAAAAGGGGCAACAGAAATAGATCGCCTCGTTGATGTTGATGCCTCTCCACTTATTTTAGGTGGGCGCTTATATACCATTGGCTACAATGGCCAGTTAATCGCTTTAGATCTTCGTACAGGGCAACCTGCTTGGAAGCGTAATTACTCATCAGCGATGAATATGTCATCAGATGGAAAGCGACTTTTCTTAGTGACAGAAAAAGATCATGTTGTAGCTGTTGATGCACGAAGTGGTACAGAGCTTTGGAATAATGAAGAGCTTGAATACCGCCAGTTAACATCGCCAACGATTATTGATAATTACATCGTAGTTGCTGATAGTGAAGGCTACCTACATTGGTTGGATAGAGATACCGGGTTGTTTATGTCTCAGCAAGAGATTGACAGTGATGGTATCGCAGTATCCCCAATTTTGGTGGAAGATAGCTTTGTTATTGTGACTCGCGAAGGCAATATCAAAAAAATGCGAATTAAATAAGTTTTATTTGCTATAATTGTGAATTGGCTCCAAGTCCTTTGGCTTTGGAGCCTTTTATTGTTTTTAGATAGTGAAAGATAATCCAATTTGGTGATGGCTTTACTACTTGATAAATCTGTTAAAACCATCATCAAATTGGTATTAGCTCGCGCTATGCCTATGATTAAATAAAGAGGTATGTATGATTCCTGTTGTTGCTCTGGTAGGGCGTCCAAATGTTGGTAAATCGACGCTGTTTAACCGTGTTACACGCACAAGGGATGCATTAGTTGCTGATTTTCCTGGCTTAACTCGTGATCGTAAATACGGCCGTGCTAAGTTAGAAGAGCAAGAATTCATTCTTATCGATACCGGTGGTATTGATGGAACAGAAGAAGGTGTAGAAACCAAAATGGCAGAACAATCATTAGCTGCGATTGAAGAAGCTGATGTTGTGTTATTTATGGTTGATGGCCGTGCTGGTTTAACATCATCTGATGAAGCTATTGCAAAACATTTACGTTCACGTGAAAAACCAACTTTCTTAGTAGTAAATAAGATTGATGGTATTGATGCAGATGCAGCAAGTGCTGAATTCTGGCAGCTAGGTATGAACAAGATTTATCAAATTGCAGCTTCACATGGCCGTGGTGTTACATCACTTTTAGAACTTGCTCTAGCACCTTTTATGGAAGAGCTTGTTGAAGAGTCTTTGAAAGATGAAAACGGTGAGATGACTGATCTCACTGAGTTTGAAGATTTCGAAGAAGAAGAAAAAGATCTCACTGAAGAAGATGCAGAAAGAGATTTTTCTCGTCTTCAAGATCAACCAATAAAACTAGCCATTATTGGTCGTCCTAACGTAGGCAAATCAACACTAATTAACCGAATTCTTGGTGAAGAGCGTGTGGTTGTTTATGACATGCCTGGCACTACTCGTGATTCTATTTACATTCCTATGGAACGTGAAGGTCAAGAGTATGTATTAATCGATACAGCAGGCGTTCGTCGTCGTGGTCGTATTAATGAAACTGTTGAGAAATTCTCTGTAATCAAAACTCTAAAAGCAGTAGAAGATGCTAACGTTGTTCTTTTGGTTATCGATGCGCGTGAAAATATTTCAGATCAAGATCTAAGCTTACTTGGCTTTGCATTAAATGCAGGCCGTTCATTAGTTATTGCGGTGAACAAGTGGGATGGTTTAGATAACGATGTGAAAGAAAAAGTGAAATCTGAGCTAGATCGCCGTCTAGGCTTTGTTGACTTTGCTCGCCTTCACTTTATTTCAGCTCTACATGGTACTGGTGTTGGTCATTTATATGAATCAGTACAAGAAGCATATGTGTCTGCAACTAAGCGTGTAGGTACGTCTGTTCTTACCCGTATTATGAAAATGGCTCAAGAAGATCACCAACCGCCGATGGTTCGTGGTCGTCGTGTGAAGTTGAAATACGCTCACGCAGGTGGTTATAACCCACCGCTTATCGTTATTCACGGCAACCAAGTAAAAGAACTACCTTCTTCTTACAAGCGTTTCTTAATGAACTATTTCCGTAAGTCATTAGAAATTATGGGTACACCTATTCGTATTCAATTCCAGAATAGTGAAAACCCATTTGAAGATCGCGGTGGTAAGTTGACTCTATCTCAAGAGCGTCAACGTAAGCGCCTAGTTGGGGCTGTGAAAAACCGCAATAAGAAGTAACCTAGAGCTACTTTATTAATATTATTCAATAATAAAACGCCCACCTATTTGTTGGGCGTTTTTTTTAGGTAAAAAGCATGACTCAGTTATCAGCAACAGAGATTTTATTTTGTCATAACACGTGGCAATCTAATTCCATTGTGAAACTTATTAAAGAAACAGAGCAAGGAAAGTGGATTGTTACTAAAGAAACGCCGTTTCATCCTGTTAGCCATATTTGGCCAGATCACCCAGAAGACAAAGGTTTACTTCAAATCAACAATGTTGAATACCCTGTACTTACTTGCCAAACAGGTGCCGTCGAACTATCTACAGGTGAGCTTTATATTGGTAAAGATATTCCAATTAAACGTGGAGAAGAGGGCTGGATTTTTGTTGTTTCGCATTTAATATCTAAAGATGCCGATATAGCAGTAGAAAATACTGTTGAGATAAAGGTTGATAAAGAATACCAAGACTCATTGAGTCGCGGACACAGTGCTGGTCATATCGCTTATTTGGCATTAAACAAAGTGCTTCATGCTAATTACTGGCGTAAAGATGCAGATAGGAAAGATGAACTGGGTCATTACAATTTCAATAGCTACGCTCAAGAAACCAGCTTTGTTACAGAAGATCATTGCGAAGATGTATACCGTTTAGGTAAAACATTACGAAAGCGAGGGTTGAATAGTGCAGAGATGATGTCGGATCTTGAGAGTATTGCAGCGCAAGTGAATCAGCAGATTAGTGTGTGGCTTGCCTTAGAAAATGAAGTTTCTATTGAGTGTGAAGGTAAAGCGTTAACTGATTCACGTTACTGGATAGCAGACTTTGGTATAGATGGTGTTGCTAAGCTTCCTTGTGGTGGAACGCATGTCTCTTCTTTTAAAGAATATCAAGAGATTAACGTTCAGCTTAACGCACAAGGTGAGCAAGAATTATTAATGTTAACTCGCTCTTCTAAGCGAGTATAAAGTCGAAATTACATGAAATGTAACTCTTCTTCTGTATTTGGTATTATTTCCATGTTTTCGACTGAAATAGAAAGGTTAATACTGATTGATGTGCTGGATCTTCTGTTTTGAATAAATTGTTTTGATATTTTATATCGTTTAAAATTGAAAAACAGGATATGTAACTAATGCTTTCGGGGTGTGGTTATATAAATGTTCTTAAAGGGCATGATCGCTGATCAGATCCCTATAAGCATAAAGATCCACACTTTTAAATGCGTACAGAGACACTGTGTTTATTTGAAATTGATTAAGAAGGAAACAGCGATGCAAACAAACGAATGTCCTAAATGCCAGTCTGAATTGCGTTGGCAGCGAGAAGGATATCATTGTGATTTTTGTCAGGTTGATTTTACAAAAGTAGCTTATTGTCCAGATTGCAATAAGGAGATGGAAAAGCTTAATGCGTGTGGTGCAGCAAGCTATTTTTGTCATGATTGTAATGAGTTGAAATCTAAGTCTCGTGCGAAAACCGACTTTGTAGAAATGAGATCCAACTAGCCTGAGTTCAGGCTAGTTAATTATTGTTGAGGTAATTTCGCCATCAGCAAAACGAGTGGTTATGCTTTCACCTGTCACAACTTGTTTTGTTGAAGTGACAACCGCTCCTTTGTTATTACGAGTAATGGAATAGCCGCGTTGTAATGTCGCTAATGGACTAACGGTATCGAGCTTCTCTGCTGCTAATGCTAAGTGATGACGCTGCATTAATAGATTTCTGTCCATTGAATCAAGTAAACGGCGTTTTAGTTCCTCTATTCGTAATTTATCTTGAGATACTTTTTTGGCAGGAGATAGATTACTTAAGCGTAAAGTTAGGTTCTCAACCTTATATTGGTGACGTTGTAAACGTTGCTGCATATACGCCATCAAACGTTGATTCAAATCATCAAGCTTTTGGCTTTGATTGTTTAACTGCATTTGTGGGTGCTGTTTTTCAAGACGATGCTGAAGAATTGATAGTTGGCGCTGCTGTTTTGATAAATAGCGATCCATTGCACTGTTTAATCGTCGTTTCTGATGACTAACCGTTTGCAGTTGAGAAGACAAATCACGACTTACTAATTCAGCCGCAGCAGAAGGTGTTGGTGCTCGCACATCTGCGACAAAATCGGCAATGGTTACGTCGATCTCATGGCCAACCGCACTCACTATTGGGATCTCACTTGCCGCAATGGTTCTTGCCACGATCTCTTCATTGAAGCACCAAAGATCTTCCAATGAGCCTCCGCCTCGACCCACGATTAAAATATCACACTCATTACGACTATTTGCACGTCCAATCGCTTGTGCAATTTGAATTGCTGCACCAGCACCTTGAACCATGGTTGGGTAAATGACTACGGGTAGGTTAGGATCACGTCGTTTCAATACGTTTAAAATATCAAATAAAGCAGCGCCTGTTTGCGAGGTAATGATACCGACACGTTTTGGCTGTTCTGGTAAAGGCTGTTTAGCCGTTTGTGCAAAGAGGCCCTCTGCAGCAAGTGACATTTTAAGCTGGTCAAACTCTTGTTGAAGGCGGCCATCACCTTCGGGCTGCATACTTTCAATAATTAATTGATAGTCGCCGCGGGGTTCGTATAAAGAAAGGCGAGCTTTAACAAGAACTTGTTTACCGTTTTGAGGCTTAAAAGTAACCCGACGATTATTGCTTTTGAACATCGCACATTTGACTTGTGCTTGGCTGTCTTTAAGGGTGAGATACCAATGCCCAGAGACGGGAACAGTAAGGTTTGATATTTCCCCAACAAGCCAAACAATACCCATTTCATTTTCTAATAATAGGCGAACTTCAGAGTTAAGACGTGAGACTGTAAAGATGCGAGGATTAGAATCGAGAGACATTATAATGCCTTAGACATGGCTATAGGAATTAGCGGCAATATAATACATAGCAAGGGGGATAATGCAAATTAAAAATAAATAAATGTGTAGCCAAGCGATTGCGCCGTGCGTATAATCCGTCTGCAATATCAAATCCAAAACACTTTATTATGCGAAACGATAAAGTGGGATTTATTCCTTTAAACACTTATTGTTGTGAGATATTGCAAATGCTACGAATCGCAAAAGAAGCTTTAACCTTCGATGACGTTTTACTCGTCCCAGCACACTCCACAGTTCTTCCTAACACCGCTGATCTTCGCACTCAGTTAACGAAGACTATCTCTCTAAATATCCCTATGATTTCAGCATCAATGGATACAGTGACAGAAGCGCGCCTTGCTATTGCATTAGCGCAAGAGGGTGGCATCGGTTTTATCCACAAGAACATGTCTATTGAACAGCAAGCTGAACAAGTTCGCTTAGTAAAAATCTTTGAGGCAGGCGTTGTATCTGCTCCAGTAACCGTTCGTCCTGACGCAACTATCCAAGATGTGAAAGATCTGACTGAAAAACACGGTTTTGCTGGCTTCCCTGTAGTAACTGAAACTAACGAACTTGTTGGTATCATTACTGGTCGTGATGTTCGTTTTGTAACAGACTTATCTAAGAAAGTTGACGTTGTTATGACGCCAAAGGCACGCTTAGCTTCTGTTAAAGAAGGTGCAACTCGTGAAGAAGTTCAAGAGAAAATGCATGAAGCACGTGTTGAGAAAGTATTGGTAGTGAACGATGAGTTCCAACTAACCGGTATGATTACAGCAAAAGATTTCCACAAAGCAGAACGTAAACCAAATGCATGTAAAGACGAACGTGGTCGTCTACGTGTAGGTGCTGCTGTTGGCGCAGGCGCTGGTAATGAAGAGCGTGTTGCTGCTCTTGTTGAAGCGGGCGTTGATGTTCTACTTATCGATTCATCTCACGGTCACTCAGAAGGCGTTTTACAACGTATTCGTGAAACTCGTGCTTCATTCCCTGATCTACAAATTATTGGTGGTAACGTTGCTACTGGTGCGGGCGCTAAAGCATTAATCGATGCTGGTGTAAGTGCTGTAAAAGTAGGCATCGGCCCAGGTTCAATCTGTACAACTCGTATCGTTACGGGTGTGGGTGTTCCTCAAATTACGGCTATTTCAGATGCAGCAGAAGTTGCAACGGCTCACGATATTCCAGTCATTGCAGATGGCGGCATCCGTTACTCTGGCGATATCTGTAAAGCAATTGCCGCTGGTGCATCATGTGTAATGGTTGGTTCAATGTTTGCGGGTACAGAAGAAGCACCGGGTGAAGTGATTCTTTATCAAGGTCGTTCATACAAATCTTACCGTGGTATGGGCTCTCTTGGTGCGATGTCTCAAGGTTCTTCAGACCGTTACTTCCAATCTGATAATGCAGCGGACAAGCTTGTACCTGAAGGTATCGAAGGTCGTATCGCATACAAAGGTCGTCTAAAAGAGATCGTTCACCAACAAATGGGTGGTTTACGTTCAAGCATGGGCCTAACAGGTTCAGCAACAATTGAAGACATGCGTACTAAAGCTGAATTTGTTCGTATCTCTGGTGCGGGCATGAAAGAATCACACGTACATGATGTTCAAATCACGAAAGAAGCACCTAATTATCGTTTGGGTTAAAAGAAGCGCCTAGGCTAATTTTTCTTAATTTTCTTTGCAGAATCTTCCGATTTCGTTGTCAAAGGTACTCATTTACACTTGTAAACTCCGTGCCTTTTCCTAGAACTCGAATGATTTTGCTTTGAAATATAAAGAAAAAATACTTTGTACCAAATTCAATTTTAAGCGTGTGGTTTTATAGTAAAGCCACACTAAATAAATGACTTTTTGAGAAAGACTAATGACGACTAATATCCACGATCAACGCATTCTTATTTTAGATTTTGGTTCTCAATACACGCAGCTTGTTGCGCGTCGTATCCGTGAGATTGGTGTTTACTGTGAGCTTTGGAGCTGGGATGTAGAAGAATCTGACATCCGTGATTTTAATCCAGATGGCATCATTTTATCTGGTGGCCCTGAAAGTGTGACTGAAGCAAATTCTCCTCGTGCTCCTCAATATGTATTTGATTCTGGTGTTCCTGTATTTGGTGTGTGTTACGGCATGCAAACAATGGCAGAGCAACTTGGCGGTAAAGTAGCAACGTCTACTGAGCGTGAATTTGGTTATGCTGCGGTACAAGTAACAGGTGAATCAGCGTTGTTTAAAGATCTTGAAGCGATTCAAGATGTTTGGATGAGCCACGGTGATAAAGTTGTTGAAATCCCATCTGATTTCGTAAAAATTGCAGAGACAGAAACTTGTCCTTACGCTGCAATGGCGAACGAAGAGAAAAAATACTACGGTGTTCAATTCCACCCAGAAGTAACTCATACTAAAAACGGTCTAAAAATGCTTGAGAACTTTGTTCTTAATGTATGTGGCTGTGAAGGTCTGTGGACTTCAGCATCAATCATTGAAGATGCCGTTGCTCGAATTAAAGAGCAAGTAGGCGATGATGAAGTGATTCTTGGTTTATCTGGTGGTGTAGATTCATCAGTAGTCGCTATGCTTGCTCACCGTGCCATCGGTGACAAACTAACGTGCGTATTTGTTGATAACGGTCTACTTCGTTTAAATGAAGCAGAGCAGGTAATGGAAATGTTCGGTAACAAGTTTGGTCTTAAGATCATTCATGTTGAAGCTGAAAAGCGTTTCCTAGATGCGCTTGAAGGTGAATCAGATCCTGAAGCGAAACGTAAGATCATTGGTCACGTATTTGTAGATATCTTCGATGAAGAGTCGAAGAAACTATCAAATGCAAAATGGTTAGCTCAAGGTACTATCTATCCAGATGTTATCGAATCAGCAGCATCGAAAACAGGTAAAGCACACGTTATCAAATCTCACCACAATGTTGGTGGTCTTCCTGATGATATGGAGATGGGTCTTGTTGAGCCATTGCGTGAGTTGTTTAAAGATGAAGTGCGTAAGATTGGACTAGAATTAGGTCTTCCATATAACATGCTTTATCGCCACCCATTCCCAGGGCCTGGTCTAGGTGTTCGTGTTCTTGGTGAGATTAAGAAAGAGTACTGTGATTTATTACGTCGTGCGGATGCTATCTTCATTGAAGAGCTGCACAATGCTGATCTTTACAACAAAGTATCTCAAGCGTTCACTGTATTCTTACCTGTGCGCTCTGTTGGTGTAATGGGCGATGGCCGTAAATACGATTGGGTTGTGTCTCTACGAGCAGTAGAAACTATCGACTTTATGACAGCACATTGGGCACACTTACCATACGATTTCTTAGGTAAAGTATCTAACCGTATCATCAATGAAGTAAGTGGCATTTCTCGTGTTGTTTACGATATTTCTGGTAAGCCACCAGCAACAATCGAATGGGAATAATCCCTGATTCAATGAATCTGATTTAATTTAAGAAAGCGCCGAAAGGCGCTTTTTTGTTTCAGTTGTAAAGCATAATAATTTATATTGTTAGCTATATGTTTCAATGAAAACTTATCTTACAAAATATATGTTTGCACTTCTAAATTATTCAACTAAATGCTCTATTTCTTTCTTAAGTGGTTTACACTGTTTCAGCAAAAGAAAAGTTAAGAGAAATCACATAATTTCCAAATTCTTTTCTGAAAATACAACATTAATAATAGATGGAGTTACGGATGAGTAACCAAGCAGCAAAGAAAGCATCTAAGCCAAGTGGTATGGATCGCTTTCTAAATACAATCGAACGAGTAGGTAACAAGATCCCAGATCCTGCACTACTTTTTTTCTGGGGCCTTTTAATTGTTTGGGGTCTTTCAGCGCTATTATCACAAGTACAATTTGACTTGATTCATCCTGTTACTCAAGATGCAGTTCAAGTAAAAAACCTTTTAACTGGTGATTCGTTAGCAAACTTTTTAGCAACAATGGTGAAGAACTTCACCGGTTTTGCTCCACTAGGTATCGTATTAGTAGCGATGCTAGGTGTGGGTGTTGCTGACTCTTCAGGCTTTATTCAAACGGGCCTAAAGAAAATGCTGAACTTCACACCAGCGAAACTATTAACGCCAATGCTTATTCTTGTTGCTATCGTTTCACATACAGCAGCAGATGCAGGTTACGTTTTAGTTATTCCGCTAGGTGGTATCATTTTCCACGCGGCAGGTCGTCACCCATTAGCGGGTATCGCAGCTGCATTTGCGGGTGTATCTGGTGGTTTCTCTGCAAACTTTATCCCATCGGGAATCGATCCATTACTGGCTGGCTTTACACAAACAGCAGCACAAGTACTAGATACGACATACATTGTTAACCCATTAGCAAACATTTACTTTACAGGCCTTTCTTCAATTCTAATTGTTGCTATTGGTTGGTATGTAACTGATAAAATTATCGAGCCACGTTTAGCAAATACTCCAGTTGATGAAGATGCAGAAACAGCACCGGATTTAGGCTCTTTTACAGAGATTGAATCGAAAGCATTTAAGTTTGCTGGTTGGGCAATGGTTGCTGGTATCGCACTGTTAATTGCACTTATTTATCCTGAAGATTCAGCACTGCGTTCTCCTGATGGCCAAATTACGTCGTTCTCAGCGCCTTTAATGCAGTCAATTGTACCGCTTATTTTCATTCTGTTTATTATTCCAGGTATCGTTTACGGACGTATATCAGGCACATTTAAAAGCAGCAATGATGTAATTAAAGCAATGTCAGAAACGATGGGCACTATGGGCGCATACATGGTTATGTCATTCTTCTGTGCACAGTTCTTAGTTGCTTTCAGTCAATCAAATATCGGTACAATTTTAGCAATGTACGGTGCTGATTTCTTAAAAGCATTAGATCTTCCTGGTCAATTAACGATTATTGGTATGATCTTACTAACAGCATTCGTTAACTTGCTTATCGGTTCGGCATCAGCGAAATGGGCTCTCATTGGTCCTGTATTGGTTCCAATGTTAATGGGTGTTGGTATCTCTCCTGAACTTTCTCAAGCGGCATACCGTGTAGGAGATTCTGTTTCAAACATTATCTCACCATTAATGGTATTCTTCCCGTTAGTTGTGGTTTACTGTCAACGCTATGTTAAATCAACGGGTATCGGTACATTAGCTTCTCTAATGATGCCTTTCTCTATCGCAATGCTAATTGGTTGGACAATCTTCTTACTAGCATACTGGGCTCTAGGTATTCCACTAGGTATCCAAGCGCCATACACATATAACCTTCCAGGTTAATTTGTATTAGTAAAATAAAAAGCCCTGAGAATATTAAGTTCTCAGGGCTTTTTTTATTTATTCAAATAAGCAGCGTGGAATTCTAAATGCTCATCAATAAAAGTCGAAATAAAGAAGTAGCTATGGTCGTAACCTGGTTGCATTCTTACTTCTACATCGGCACCAGATTGCTCTGCTGAAGAAAGTAGGTATTCCGGTTTTAACTGTTCTTCCAAAAAGCCGTCCGCTTCACCTTGGTCAACTAAGATCGGAAGTTTTGAACCTTTTTTAAGAAGTTCAGCACTGTCGTATTCTAACCAAACTTCTTTATTATCACCTAGGTATAAACCTAACGCTTTTTGTCCCCAAGGGCAGTTAATTGGACTAGCAATAGGACTAAATGCAGAAATTGATTGATACATGTTTTGGTTTTTTAAGCCGATAGTAATTGCGCCATGACCACCCATACTGTGACCAGAAATCGATTTTTTATCTGATACAGGGAAGTGCTCTTCGATTAATGATGGTAGCTCTTTTGTCACATAGTCATACATATGATAATGACGATTCCAAGG
>JAAGZR010000120.1 GCA_024206155.1 Aliivibrio sp. | reverse complement strand
AGCACCTGTTGCTAAAGTTCTTAACGACAAGTTCGGTATCGAATCTGGCCTTATGACTACAGTTCACGCTACTACAGCAACTCAAAAAACTGTAGATGGTCCTTCTGCTAAAGACTGGCGCGGTGGTCGTGGTGCTTCTCAAAACATCATCCCATCTTCAACTGGTGCTGCTAAAGCTGTAGGCGTTGTTCTTCCTGAACTAAACGGCCTTCTAACTGGTATGGCTTTCCGTGTACCAACTGCTAACGTTTCTGTAGTTGACCTAACAGTTAACCTAAAAACTGCTGCATCTTACGAAGCTATCTGTGCTGCTATGAAAGAAGCATCTGAAGGCGAGCTTGCTGGCGTTCTAGGTTACACAGACGAAGCTGTTGTTTCTCAAGACTTCATCGGCGAAACACAAACTTCAGTATTTGATGCTGCAGCTGGTGTTGCTCTAACTGACAAATTCGTTAAAGTTGTATCTTGGTACGACAACGAAATCGGTTACTCAAACAAAGTTCTTGACCTAATCGCTCACATCTCTAAGTAAGCATTGGTATAGACTTTCTTTGAAAGCTAACTTAAAAGGTTTTGTATCTTTTAAGAATGAAAGGCGACTTAATTGTCGCCTTTTTTGTACCTGTTATTTAAGTAAAAGTACCTATTCCTTTTCTAGATTAGAGTGTAACTAAGGAAAAGAATATGTATTTATTATTTTAGGAGCGACCTATGAACCTTACTCACCTTCCAACCATCAGTGTGTTATCTGATAGCGTTACTATTGCTCAGCTTGATGATGTTAAGATCGTACGCATTATTCATGACAAAGCAGAAGCGGCTATTTCATTACATGGTGGACATGTACTGTCTTTCACTCCAAAAGGTCAAGATGACCTCATCTGGATGAGTAAAGAAGCTATCTTTAACCCTGAAAAAGCCATTCGTGGTGGTGTACCTGTTTGCTGGCCTTGGTTTGGCCGTATCGCTAACCCTGCCCACGGCTTTGCTCGCAATAGTACTTGGACATTAATAGAACACCGTGAAAACGAAAATGGGGTCATGGTAGTTCTTGGTTTAGAAGCTTCAGAAGAAACCAAAGCTATTTGGCCATTTGAATTTGAAGCTCGCTTAACAGTAGAAATTGGCGATCAGCTAAAGATTACTCTTGATGCAAAAAATACAGATGATAAAGCGTGGAACTGCTCAGGAGCATTACACACATACCTAAATGTTGCTGATATTAACGCGACAACAATTACTGGTATGGGATTAAGCTATATTGATGGCTTACTGGAAGGGAAAGTATGTCCGGGTGGTGATACATTATCGATTAATGCGGCGGTTGACCGTGTTTACACTCAGCCAGAAAACACCGTCCTAGTCTCTGATACACAACGTACACTGTCTGTAACTAATACTGGCCACAATGCAGCAGTTATCTGGAATCCGTGGATTGAAGGCGCTGAATCTATGGGTGACATGAACAATGATGGTTATCAAACGATGGTGTGTGTTGAATCTACCTATCATGCTACAAGTCTAGAAACAGCTAAAGTAATTCAACCTAATGAATCATTTGTGTTAAGTACAACAATTAACGCTTAATCTTAAAGCCAAAAAAACGGAAGCGCTGAGGCTTCCGTTTTTATTTCATGTATTTTTAGCATCTACGAAAACTAAAATTATCTTTCCCAGTACGACTCTTCTAAAGAATCTTCGCGCTCGGGTAAACCACGAGATAAACGTGGTGAATGCTGCGCTAATACTTCAAAGCTTACACGGTTTGAATACTTACATACTTGAGAGAACGAAGAATATGTTAAGTAAGAGTGCTGATGCTTGCTTGAGTTCGGCACATTATTACGGTGGTAATGGTTTGCAGCCATATCATGTAGTAATGCTGATAATGCACCATCACCTGCACCGTTAGTATTCTTGATTTTTTCTGGACCACCCATGTATGGTGAAATATGAGAATACACCTTCATTGGGTTTTCACAGCTCTCTTTAACCGCTGGACGGCTAAACTCAAATTGGTTGAATTCTGGGATCGTACCTGGAAGTAATGGCAATGAAGTCTCACGCTTCGCTTCATCCTCTGTATAACCTGCCATATAAAGCCCTACAGGGCCCGCAGTACATAATACAAGATCAACCCACTCAAGTGCTTTATCTGCTGCTTCTAGAGGATCTGATGCGCCTGTAAGAGCTTCACCTTCTTCTTCATTCATAGCAACAACGGTTACATGATCGTTTAAGAAGTCACGCCAGTATTGTGGATCATCTTGAACCACAAATTTAGTACCCATGGTCAACACCACTGGTACATCATATTTTTTAGCGTACTCAATCGCTTTCATTGTTGCTTCTGGCATTGGATCACCATCTTTACAACGAACTAAATAAGCTGTCAGTACTAATGCAGATGCATTTTTAAAGATTTTCTCTGGAATACTTTCTGAACGAAGCTGGTTCATATCGCCTTCGCTGATCGCAAACGTACGCTCACCATCTTGACTAATAAGTGCAAAACAGCGTCCAATCGCACCCGGAACAGGTTGAAGGTAATTCAAATCCATGCGGCTAGACGTATTACATAAGTAACGATATGAATAGCTACCGATATGAATGTCTTCACTCATCACACCTAACAGTGTTGATTTATCATCAGCTAATACTGAATAGTTGTGAAGTGTATTACCAATCGTACCACCAGCGAATTCGTTGGTGATCATGTTGTTATCTTTAAGCTCATTATAAAGCATTTCCGCTTTATCATTATCGATAACCAGTGAGTGTCCTTTACTCAAGCCATACTTCTCAATAAAAGCATCGTCAATTCGAGCTTCAATATCCACTAACGTTTGATCAATACCGATAATGTGCGTACGCGACATTTTTTTGGTTTCTTGAGCTTGGCTAACTAATGGATCACGAGCGTGAACTGGAAAATAATGCTTGGATTTACGCTGACCTGGAAATTTCATAAAATAATCATTAACTGGCTAATGGAAGAAGTGCGAAGTTTAGCCGCTCAATAACTCTGCCGCAACTACTGATATTAGCCTCAATGAAAGGCAAACGTTTGCCCTTTCTATTTGTTTATACTTCTAGCCTTACTAAGGCCATTCATGATAATTTATCAGCGTATTTTTTAAAGGTAACCACCATGACAACTGAACTAATTAGCTATGATGACGTAATCGAAGTCGCTTACGATATTTTCCTTGAAATGGCTCAAGACAACCTTGAACCAGCTGATGTTGCATTATTTACTCTACAATTTGATGATCGCGGCGCTGCTGAAGTTGTTGATACTCGTGATGATTGGGCTGGGCACGTTGGCTTTGAGGTTGATGGCGAAGTATACGCGGAAGTTCTCATTGGCTTGGTCAATGAAGAATCAGACGTATTGGATGATGTATTTGCTCGTATGCTAGTCAGCCGTGATCCTGAACATAAATTCTGTCACATGTTATGGAAACGCGATTAATTTCATCGTTCGTCTTTAACGACTAAGGAGCAATCATTTGCTCCTTTTTTATGACCCTCTCTCATTGAATCTCTTACTTTACACCCCCATTATTTCTTTATGCTCACAAACTGCTGATAGCAGAAAATAATAAAGGAATACCATGTCTCAATTTCAATCTCGATGCCCATCATGCAATGGACTCAACCGCCTTCCTATTGAACGCGTTAATGACACACCTACTTGTGGTCGCTGTAAAGAACACCTATTAGATGGAAAGCCGCTAGAAGGTACCACTGATAATCTTGCTGCTTTAATGAATAGTGATAAACCTGTTATTATCGACTTCTGGGCCCCGTGGTGTAATCCATGCGTTGGATTCTCTCCGGTATTTGAAGACGTTGCAGCTGAACGCAATGGCCAAATTCGTTGTGTAAAAGTAAATACGGAAGCCCAACAACAAATTGCTGCACAATATCAGATCCGCTCTATCCCTACGATCATGGTCTTTAAGAACGGCCAACGTGTAGATATGATTAATGGTGCATTACCAAAAGGTCAATTTGATCATTGGCTAAATCAAGCGCTGCTTAAATAAGCTATAAATAATTTAAACAACAGACAAACAAAAGCCGCTTTATGACTTAACATAAAGCGGCTTTTTAATGTTTATCTAATCTATGATATAGAGCAGATTAACCGATGAATTCTATACCGTTCATGTACTTACGTAGTACTTCAGGGATAGCAATCTTACCATCAGCTTGTTGGAAGTTCTCTAGGATAGCAACCATTGTACGACCTACAGCAAGACCTGAACCGTTCAGTGTGTGAACTAATTCTGGTTTCTTCTCACCTTGACGACGGAAACGCGCTTGCATACGACGAGCTTGGAAATCCCACATGTTTGAACAAGAAGAGATCTCACGGTACGTTTCTTGTGCTGGAACCCATACTTCTAAATCGTAAGTTTTACGAGAACCGAAGCCCATATCACCAGTACAAAGCACTACTTTACGGTATGGAAGCTCTAGAAGTTGAAGTACTTTCTCTGCATGACCTGTTAACTCTTCAAGCGCAGCCAT
This sequence comes from Aliivibrio sp., assembly GCA_024206155.1. Taxonomy (GTDB): domain Bacteria; phylum Pseudomonadota; class Gammaproteobacteria; order Enterobacterales; family Vibrionaceae; genus Aliivibrio. Next base: position 502 of record JAAGZR010000120.1, on the reverse strand, counting down.
TGAATCTTCTGGTTTCGTAATTTGAACTAATTCAACTTTGTCGAATTGGTGCATACGGATAAGACCACGAGTATCACGACCGTAAGAACCTGCTTCAGAACGGAAACACGGTGTATGAGCTGTCATTTTCAGAGGTAAATCAGCTTCTTCAGTAATGGTATCACGCACCATATTTGTTACTGGAACTTCAGCTGTTGGGATAAGTGATAGCATCTTAAGAGGAACGTCACTTACTTGCTCTGTTAATGGGCTTGTATGGAATAAGTCTTCACCAAACTTAGGTAATTGACCCGTACCATATAGGCTATCGTGGTTTACTAAATAAGGTACGTACATTTCCATGTAGCCGTGCTCTTCTGTGTGAAGATCAAGCATGAATTGTGAAAGCGCACGGTGAAGACGAGCAAATTGACCTTTCATTACGATAAAGCGAGAACCAGAAATTTTTACCGCGCTCGCAAAATCAAGACCGTCAGCCATTTCACCAAGCTCAACATGATCT
>JAAGZR010000718.1 GCA_024206155.1 Aliivibrio sp. | reverse complement strand
TGCAGCACCTAAATTCCTTAACCTACAATCAGATGCGCGTGCATCATCACTGCAAGGCCTAAAAGGCGCAATGGCTGGTGCAGCTGGTATCGTTTACGGAAAGTCTGCGATTGATGGAAAAGAAACAGATGCTAATCCTCCTGGTGGTATAGATGGCATTGCTGTTACATATGGTTACCCTACAGCTACTTCAGCGGGCATTGCTGCAGCTGTTGTTGGATTAAATGATGATTGGAATGGGGCTGTAAGTAATTCAGCTTATGTTGTTCAATTTAAAGATTCAACAAAAGCTGAATGTTATGTATCGTATAGCACAAATGCATCTGCATCAGCTCCAACAATCACAGTTTTTTCTAATGGCTGTTAATAGTTAAAACTTATTAATTCAAAAGCCAGCGATCTTCGCTGGCTTTTTTGTATCTAAAATTAACAATCCCTCGCTATCTCTATAATTTCCGTTATCCTAATAACAGAAAGCAATAAGGTAACGGATGATGACTCCTTTTCTCATAAAAACACACTCAAAAAAACCAGTAATGAACATGGGTTTTACCTTAGTAGAGCTGATTGTCGTGATCCTGCTATTAGCCATTATTGGTGTATATGCCTCGAGCAAATACATCGGAGGGAGCCGTTTTTCTTCGGCTGCCGCGCAAGAGCAGGTATTGTCTATTTTACGTCATGTTCAAATAGCGTCGATGCAAAGCAACACTTCTTCTGTCAATACACCGTGTCGCTCTGTGTTTATCGCATCAGATCAATTTGGTGTTGACTCTGCGTGTCAAAATCAAGGCATGGCGAGTGCGGTATTATCTGATTACTCTAAAGATAGTAATCAACAGCAACTAGATCAGATCCAACTTAATTATGCGTTTAACAGTGCCAGTGGGGTGATCTCTGTTTCTGAATTGTCTTTTGATTTATTGGGTAGGCCTATAATGGCTACTTCATCTGCAACCACCTCTCTTTGCACTATCAGTGATTGTCGAATCACCATTAATACGCCCTCTGTGAACGAAAGCCGCTCGGTATGCATTAATAGCGAAGGGTTTATTTATCGTTCACGACTAGCGACTGGGTGCGGATTATGAGTAAAGCAACTAACCACCAAAAGGGCTTTACCTTAATCGAATCTATTATTGGTATTATTATTCTGGGTTTTGCTTTATTGATTTTAGTGACGGGCGTGTTTAGTTCAGCGTCTAAATCACATCAAGCCACCTATCAATCTCAAGCAGCAGCGCTTGGACATTCGGTAATGACTGACATTCTCAGTCGCCAATTTGATGAGCAGAGCGATCCTAACGGCGGGCAATATCGCTGTGGGGAAATTATTTCAAATATTGTCATCTCTGATTGCTCGACTAACTTAGGTTCTGATACTGGCGAAACGAGCGCAGACACCTTTAATGATGTTGATGACTTTATTGGTTGTTGGGGAGATGCGGTTCAATGCACTTCTGGATTGACTAATTATCCGTTAAATCAGTTAATAGATCCAAGCAGTGCGGATGAATATAAAAATTTCACTGTTGAGATTACAGTGGCTTATGCTGATGTTGATGGCAGTGGTGACGCAATAACACCATATAAAAAAATAGAGATTACGTTGTTTGCGGGTAATCATGCTCAATATACCTTTAGTGCTTATCGAGGGAATTATTAATGAAGCGTATCAGTGGATTTACCCTTATCGAGTTGATCTTAACCATTATTGTTGTTGGGATTATCGCTATCGCAGCAAGCAACACCCTAGTGCTTGGTTTTCAAAGTTATAACGACAGTATTGACCGTCAAGATAACCAAATGCAGGCAAAGTTTGTGATTGAAAAACTCAGCAGAGAATTGCGTCATGCTGTGCCAAATAGCACGGAGGTTGTAAGTAGCCAATGCGTTAGCTTTATCCCTCTTGAGGTCAGCGCTTTTTATCTTGAATTTCCTCAATTTAATCAAAAAAAAATAGATACGATTTTACTTACTAATGATACGAGTAACCTAGATAACTTTAGGTTAGTGATTAATCCGAGTACTCAATCTGATTTATTGGATGAAACTCATAATAGGTTTATTACGGTAGAGTCGATGACGCAATCGGGTGGTATTTCTACTTTCTACTTCCCAAATGCAATCAATAATCCAGCATTCATTTCAAGCTCTGTTTCTGAACGTGCCTTTATTTATCGTCCAAGCGTCGTTGAGTATTGCGTGCAAGCAAGGGGAGTCTTTCGTAATGGAGTACAAATAGCCAGCCAAGTCACCTCTGGTGGTTTCTCTATTGATAACGCGTCGCTCAATCGTAATAGTATGATTCAACTTATCTTAACGTTTGAAAATGAGCTTGGTGAGACAACTCAATATCAACATGATGTGCAGGTGATCAATGTACCATAATCAATCAAAGCAAAAAGGTAATCTATTGATCATGTCTGTGGTCATTATGGTTGTTGTTGGCTATTTATCATTGAATTTATTGAAAGTAGAAACAAGTAATCACGATACGGTTTTTAAAGAAGTGTTAGGTACACAAGCGTGGTTTTTAGCGCACTCAGGGGCCGAGTGGGGGTTGGTGCAATTGTTTCCTTTAAACCAATCTGGTGCTGATGATTCGATTTGTAATGGCATAGCAAGACACCCTGAAATGGCGTCAGAGAAAAATGGCTGTAATACAGATCCAAGTGTGGTGTGTAAAAAGTTAGACGTTTCATATAATAATGAAGTAATTCACTATTTTCAAATAACGAGCACCGCTGTTTGCGGAACGGGAGTTAACCAAGTGACGCGAGTTCAAGAAGTATGGGCGAAGGAAATAGAATGAAGCAATATCAATCGGTTGGGTTACTTTTTTTATTAATGTGGTCAACGTTACTTTTTTCAGCGGAAAAACCACTGTTTATGGATAAAAATACCACCTTATCCACATCGGTCTGTGACTTGTTTCCTAATACGGTGCAATCTTGGCAAGGCAACCAAAATAACTTCTTTCAGGTTGTTTTGAGCGATTTTTTTAATGAGACTGCTTATATTCAGTTACTCGATGGCGGTAAAGTCGGCTTCACTAATACCATTATTAATGGTTATAGCGATCCTCTTTATACGCCTGAAAACCAAAAGCGATCCAGTCGTTGTAATGATAATGATACGGTATGCGATCTTAATGGTGACGTTGCGCCTGTCTACAACGCCAATTTTATTGATACTGTACCTAGCGATGTCCATATCATTAATGATCTGATCCCTATCGTGGATGTTACTTATAATCAAAGTACCTATTTTAAAAGTGCTTATAGCTCAACGCATAATACCATCGCATTACGGGTTTCTAAAGGTCGAACAGTTACCTTTAAAGAAGGTGAGTATTGGTTTGATAGTGTTGAAATTGCACAAAATGGTAAAATAATTGCTGATGGTAATGTGATATTTCATCTAAAAGATCAATTAAGAGTCGATGGTGAAATTCGACAACAGCAAGACAGCTCTCTTATTATTTACTCTTATCGGAAAGAGGGGTGTCCGAAACCGAACAATTATCCAGATGGAATTCCTGATATCTTTTGGCTTCCTAGTTTGACTAATTTTGGTCTCGATTATCAACGAGTATTCTTGGAGAATAATGCGGTAGTTGAAGCGCATATTTATGCTCAAGGGCCGTTACTATTATCAAGTGGCTCTCAGGTAATTGGTTCGGTTACGGCATGCCAAATAAAGATGAATAAGGATAGTAAAATAATTGGCAGGCGATTACAAAATTGTGATTCTTCAAATTATCAACTTGTTATCTCACCAACATCAGGTAAAGGCTTGGCTTGTGATGGCATAGAAATTGATTTTTCTCTTGTTGATTCTGATGGCAATGTGGTTGAAGGTAAGGGGCAGCAATTACAAGTAACCAGTAACCCAGTTGCTGTTGGAGATAGAAACTCAGCGTGTTGGAGTGATGACGGAAATATCACTGCATCTGAGTGTAATCATTCTAATGACAGTCGTTTTGATACGGTATTTCCATCAAGTGGTCCTGCGGTCGTTACCCGATATATACATAGTAAATTTTTAAACTCTTATAACGTATCAGCAAGTGTTAGTAGTGACAATTTAACGACAACAGCAGGACCGTATCAGTTTATTGCTAAAGCGATAAGTATTGTTCCATCTGAGGGCGTTGATGGCTCTGATAGTAATCAAGTAGCAGGTCGACCTTACCCATTTAGATTAAAAATTCGTGGTAAGGAAAATGAAAATGGCAATATGCTAAATTGTCATATTATTAAAGAAACCGCAGATATTGATGTCACATTCTCGAACTCAGTCTTGCCTGTGACCAGCAATAAGAATATTGAAATTAGCCAAGAAGGTAGCAGTTGGACTGGAGCAAATAAAACGTTATCGGTTGCGTTTGTGAATGGTGTCGCTGGCGGAGATGAGAGTCAGGCTGATGGCTCATTGAAAGCGCGTTTGAATGACGCCGGTAAAGCAAGATTAACGGTTAGTGCAAATATTCAAGGTAAAGCGTTTACTACCTCGGAGCAATTTTATTATCGTCCTTTTACCGCTGCACTGTGTGGGAAATCATCTGTATTACCCTATTATACCGATGAGCTTAATGGCGCTTACTTGGCTTCAGGCTCCGATTTTAATGCTTATTTAAAAGCAGTTAATTGGATAAAAGGATTAGATTCTGGGCTTTATGGTGATGGGATCCCAGATTATGACAATCCATCGTTAGTGTGCAGTAAGAGCGTGACACCAAGCTATATTACTCACAGCGAGGGGATGGCTCAATTAAGCTTAGCGGCTCAATTAAACTACCCACTATCAGGAGTAATAGGAGTGATTAGTGCAGATGGGCACCCTATTGCTAATTTTAGTAAAGAGGTAACCAGTGAGAATAAAAACGCTTCCACGACAATGAACTGGAATGAAGTAGGCACTCTGGGCTTTGATGTATTCCAGAATAACTACTTTAATCGATCTGGATTTACTATCCCATCAACTTTTTCTAAGGTTGGGCGTTTTTATCCTGCGTATTTCTCTATAACTAATACGGAATGGGATTACCCAGAAGAGCAAGGCTCAACTGACGGAGCGTATGTTTATATGGGACAACACTTTACCAATGTTGATTTTCAGGTAATGTCTTATAGCGCTTCAGATACTAACACCATAAATTATGGTCGTTTTGATGAATCGCTAAAAGCGTGGTTTTCTTTGGTTGGCGATCACGCGGTACGCTTAAATATTACCGATACGGATCTAGATGCTTCTCACTGGGGAAATGGTGCTCTTTGGCATGTAAATAATTTAAATGATGCCGTTATATGGTCTCGTTTAAGCGATTCTACACTTGCTGGAAGCGTGACTACAAAGCCTGATGGACCATTTAATATGAGTAATAACGCGCAATCAATAAAAACGGAATTAGGGTTAGAGATCAGTGGTGTCGATCCTGTTTCATTTGATACTAGCTCTTTTGATCCCACGGTAATAAAACAAGAATTGCTGTCGCAGCCTGATACTCGCTATGGTCGAATGGTATTAGATAGTGTGGGAACCGCTGTAGGGCAAAGTATGAGTGTTCCACTGCGCGTTGAGTACTGGTCTGGTAACGCCTTCGTTCTGAGTAATACAGATAATGCGAGTAAGTTTGAAGGTGAAAAGCATTGCAAGCAAACAGTATGGCCAGATCAAACTCAATCAACTAATGTAATATTAAAAGGGTCAAATACGGTAATTCAGGGCAGTGACGTTACTCATTTAATTGCAGATGCAAGTAATAGTACGTTACGAGAGCAGGTACGTTTTTGGTTAAGACTAGCAAGTACTTCCTCACAAATAGGTGAAGCGAATGTCGATTGTGAATCTGACTACCTAGATCAACCTTGGCTGCAATTTAACTGGCGAGGTCAAGGCGATGAAGATCCATCAACAGTAGTGACCTTTGGTATTTACCGTGGGAATGATCGAGTTATATTCCGTGGTGAAAGTAACATTATTGGTACTTCTAACTAAAAATTGAATAAAAATCCTGATTTGCTTCAGGATTCTGTAGCAATGCCTTGCTGATTAGGCTAGGCATTGGTACATTTAGTAAAATTTATCTCATTCTCACGTTTTCAGGAAATACGAAGATTATGTTTAAAAAACTTCGTGGCATGTTTTCAAACGATCTTTCGATCGATCTAGGTACTGCCAACACACTTATCTATGTAAAAGGTCAAGGTATTGTTCTTGATGAACCGTCTGTTGTTGCTATTCGTCAAGACCGTGGTGGCGCAACCAAAAGTGTTGCAGCAGTAGGTCACGATGCAAAGCAAATGCTTGGTCGTACTCCTGGCAATATTTCAGCTATCCGTCCAATGAAAGATGGCGTTATTGCTGATTTTTACGTGACAGAGAAAATGCTTCAGCACTTCATTAAGCAAGTGCATGACAACAGTATTTTACGTCCAAGTCCTCGCGTGTTAGTTTGTGTTCCTTGTGGTTCAACACAAGTTGAGCGTCGTGCTATTCGTGAATCAGCACAAGGTGCGGGTGCTCGTGAAGTTTACCTTATCGATGAGCCTATGGCGGCGGCAATTGGTGCGGGCTTACCTGTATCTGAAGCAACCGGCTCTATGGTGATCGATATTGGTGGTGGCACGACAGAGGTTGCTGTTATCTCACTGAATGGTGTAGTTTACTCTTCTTCAGTTCGTATCGGTGGTGACCGTTTTGATGAAGCGATCATTAACTATGTTCGTCGCAACTACGGTAGCTTAATTGGTGAAGCAACTGCTGAGCGTATCAAGCATGAAATCGGTTCTGCATACCCTGGTGATGAGGTTTGTGAGATTGAAGTTCGTGGTCGTAACCTTGCAGAAGGTGTTCCTCGTAGCTTTACGCTAAATTCAAATGAAATCTTAGAAGCACTTCAAGAGCCTCTATCAGGTATCGTTTCTGCAGTAATGGTCGCTTTAGAGCAATGCCCGCCTGAACTAGCATCTGATATTTCAGAGCACGGTATGGTTCTAACTGGTGGTGGTGCATTACTTCGTGATTTAGACCGCCTTCTTACTGAAGAGACAGGTATTCCAGTTGTTGTTGCAGAAGAACCACTGACTTGTGTGGCTCGTGGCGGCGGTAAAGCATTAGAAATGATCGACATGCACGGTGGCGATCTCTTTAGTGAAGAGTAATAATTAATAACGGGTGAGTGGACATGACTCCAATCTTTGGTAGAGGCCCTTCTCTACAGTTTCGCCTGTTTATTGCTGTAATGATATCGGCTAGCCTTATGCTGGCCGATAGTCGTTTAAATGCATTTTCTGAGATACGTTACCTACTTAATAGTTTTGTTGCCCCTATTCATTATGCAGCAAACCTTCCTCGTACGATGTTTGATGGTATGTATGAGCGGTTTAATAGCCGAAATAAACTCATACTTGAAAATCAGAAACTTAAGCAAGATATTTTTATTCAAAACAGTAATTTATTGTTGCTGGAACAGCTAAAACAAGAAAATAGCCGTTTGCGTGATCTTCTTGGCTCACCTTTTATTCGAGATGAAAAGAAGATGGTTACCGAGGTGATGGCCGTTGATTCTGCACCTTATACTCATCAAGTTATGATAGATAAAGGCTTGATCGATGGTGTGTATGAAGGACAGCCTGTGATCAGCGATAAAGGCATTGTTGGCCAAATTAACTATGTTGGAGCGCATAACAGTCGAGTATTGCTATTAACGGATCCAAACAATGCGGTTCCTGTTCAAATTGTTCGAAATGACATTCGAGTTATTGCGTCAGGTAAAGGCCATTTAGATACCATGCAACTTGAGCATATCCCGACGAATACCGATGTTGAAATTGGTGATTTATTGGTGAGTTCAGGTTTAGGCGGTCGTTATCCTGAAGGATACCCTGTTGGTTATATTTCCAGTATTGAGAATGATAATAAGCGCCCGTTTGCTTCGATTGAATTAGCCACAAGTGTTGAATTTGATAAATTGCGTTATTTATTATTAGTTTGGCCAACAGAAACAGAGGTAAAAGCCAAGGAGATACCCGATGGCGAGTAGTCATTTAATGCGTGGTCGAATCATTATTTGGCTCTCTTTTTTAATCGCATTAATTTTGCAAGCTGCACCTTGGCCAGGAACGTTAGAAGTATTGAGACCTTCTTGGATTATCTTAGTCACGTTTTATTGGGTACTAGCGTTACCGCATCGAGTGAATGTGGGTACAGCAATGCTTTTGGGTCTTTTATGGGATCTTTTATTGGGGACCACATTAGGCATCCGCGGTATTACGATGGCAATTTTAGTCTATCTTGTCGCCGCTAATTTTAAGTTATTGAGAAATTTGGCATTATGGCAACAAGCTGCTATTTTTTCCGGATTAACCCTTTTAGGCAAAATAATTGAGTTTATGGGCGAATTTTTAGTTCATGATGTGTCCTTTAACGCACACTTTTTATGGGCTGGCGTGTTAAACTTTCTTTTATGGCCATGGCTATTTTTATTGATGCGTAGAGTACGTCGTCATTGGTCAATTCGATAAGGATAGGGAATGACAACTCAAGTTTTTTTAGCTTCAGGCTCACCGCGTAGAAAAGAGCTACTAGCTCAACTAGGTTACCAATTTGAGGTGTTATCTGTAGATGTTGAAGAGGTGCATCAAGCGCATGAGACGCCTCTTATGTATGTTGAGCGTCTTTCTAAAGACAAAGCTCAGGCAGGCATAAAAGCATTAGCGGAAGCCAACACAATAGAACATTTTGAGAAAAAAACAGTCCCGGTAATGGGCTCTGATACCATAGTTGTTATCGATGGTGTTATTTTAGAAAAACCAAAAGATTTTGAAGATGCTAAGAGGATGCTCTTGGCATTGTCTGGTCGTCAACATCAAGTAATGACAGCTGTAACAATAGCGACACCTGAAACAACAAGAACCAAAACAGTAATAACTCAGGTGTGGTTTAAACCACTTTCAGAACAAGAAATAGAACAATATTGGGAAAGTGGGGAGCCTTGCGACAAAGCAGGCTCATATGGCATTCAAGGTAGTGGTGGGCGATTTGTCTCGCGTATTGATGGCAGCTATCACGCTGTCATGGGACTGCCTTTGATGGAAACTGATCAGCTCTTACACCAATTTTTGTAAAAATTAGTGAGGTGCTCCAATGAGTACAGAGTTGTTAATAAACGTTACACCGAGTGAAACTCGAGTGGCGATGATTGAAGCTGGCGTGCTTCAAGAGATCCATGTAGAAAGAGAAGCAAGACGCGGTATTGTCGGCAATATTTATAAAGGGCGAGTAAGCCGAGTTTTACCAGGGATGCAAGCTGCATTTATAGATATCGGTTTAGATAAAGCCGCATTTCTGCACGCTTCGGATATTGTTCCTCATACCGAGTGTGTCTCTGAGAATGAAAAACGCCAATTTCAAGTAAGAGACATTTCTCAACTTGTTCATCAAGGGCAAGATTTGGTTGTTCAAGTGGTAAAAGATCCACTTGGGACCAAAGGCGCTCGTTTAACGACAGATATAACCCTCCCTTCTCGTTACTTGGTCTTTATGCCAGGGGCCAGTCATGTTGGTGTATCTCAACGAATTGAAAGTGAGAAAGAACGTAGCCGCTTAAAGAATACTGTCTCTGATTACTGCGATGAGTTTGGTGGTTTTATTATTCGAACTGCTGCGGAAGGGGCAAGTGAAGCAGAGATCTCACAAGATGCGGCTTTCTTAAAGCGCTTATGGCATAAGGTTATTGAGCGACGTAAAAAGAGCAAAACAAAGTCAATGCTTTATGGTGAGTTAGGTTTAGATCAACGTATTTTGCGTGATTTTGTTGGTACCGAGCTGGATTTAATTCGAGTGGACTCAAAACTGGCTTTTGAAAAGTTAAAAGAATTTACCACAGAGTTTGTACCAGAGTTGACTAAAAAGCTTGAATATTATTCTGGTGATAAGCCGATTTTCGATATGTACGAAACGGAAAATGAAATCCAACGCGCACTTGATCGTAAGGTTGAACTGAAGTCGGGTGGCTACTTGATCATCGATCAAACCGAAGCCATGACAACGGTTGATATTAATACTGGTGCTTTTGTTGGGCGTCGTAATTTAGAAGAAACCATTTTCAATACTAATATTGAAGCGACTCAAGCCATTGCTCGTCAACTGCGCTTACGTAATTTAGGTGGGATCATCATTATTGATTTCATTGATATGCTGAGCGAAGAACATCGTCGTCGAGTACTTCAATCTTTAGGGTCCGCACTAGAGAAAGATCGAGTAAAAACTAATATCAATGGGTTTACTCAACTTGGCCTTGTTGAAATGACTCGAAAACGCACTCGAGAAAGTATTGAGCATATTCTATGTGGCCAATGTCCTACGTGTGAAGGACGTGGTGCCGTTAAGACGGTAGAGAGTGTGTGCTATGAGATATTGCGTGAAATTACACGAGTAAACCGAGCTTATGATTCTGATAAGTTTGTTGTTTACGCCTCGGTAGCCGTCGCTGATGCACTTGAGGGAGAAGAATCTCATGCATTAGCAGAGCTCGAACTCTTTATTGGTAAGCAGGTCAAAATTCAAGCGGAGCCTTTGTATATTCAAGAGCAGTTTGATGTTGTAATGATGTAGAGAATAATAATAAGTGACCACTAAGTTAATTCGTTTCGAACGTTGCTTGATGGGATTATTGCTGCTGGTATTTTTGCTAGCAGCATTAGTCATAACCAGCTTGCGTCTGTTTCTTCCCTCTTTGAATCAATATCAACCTGAAATTGAAGCATTTCTTTCTAAAGCGACTGGTTTTTCTATCTCTATTGGTGAGCTAGATGGCCGTTGGCGAAATACCAATCCTTCATTAAATCTGCAAAAACTGAAAGCGATTGACCCTGCTTCTGGTGATGAAATTATTTCAGTTAAAGAAGTCGAAATTCAACTAAATATCCTCTCTTCTCTATGGGCAAGGCAGCCACAATTTGCAGATTTACGTATTGATAAACTTAATGCGGATCTGACGTCATTAGGGAATAGTTCAACTGAGTCGAATAACCAAAAAGATGAGGCGGAAGCCAAGGAAGATAACTCATTAGCGAAACGATTAGAGGATATCTTTTTAGTTCGTCTAAATCATTTCTCAGTGAAGAACTCACAAGTTGCGTTTGTTGCACTGGATGGAACAGATAAAACGGTACAAATTGACTCGCTACAGTGGCGAAATGAGCGCAGAAAGCATTTAGCAGAAGGCGTCGTTAGTGTTGTAGGAAGTGAGATTAATCAACTTAAAATCATCGCGAATTTTAAAGAAAAAGGCACGTTTAAAAGTTTAGACGGCCATTTTTATATTGAAGCAAAAAATATTCAAGTAACACCATGGATCACGGAAGAAATTAAAAAAGAATATGGGATTACTCAAGGTGAAATATCGGCTAATGCATGGCTATCATTTAAAGACGGCCAACCTATAGATGCATTAGTAGAAGCCTCTCCTTCTTATCTTAATTGGATTGAAGATAAACAGGTTCACCAAGCAAGTGTCGAAGGAGGCGTTTTTGAACTTCAGCCTGATAAGCAAGGATGGAAGGTGTTTGCATCAGATGTTCAGATAAAACATCAATCAAGCTTATGGCCTAAGATCTCAGGTAGCTTTGCGTGGCAGCCTGAAAAGTGGATCTTAAACCTTATTCACATTGATCTTAAAAGTGTATTAAGTTTAAAAACATTGCTACCTGCCTCTAAAGATAATATTACCGATCTTCTCACGACGTTAGATCCAAAAGGCAGCATTAATGATATCCGTGTTGAATTTGATCATACCGCAGGATTAAGTTATTCCGCATCAATTCATGCTGCTGGAATGCAGCAGTGGGAGTTACTTCCAGGCTTTCATAAGTTAGATGCACTTATTGCGGGTGATGCTGAAAAAGGTGAAGTAAAGTTATCATTGGTAGACGATATCTTGCCTTATGGTGATGTATTCCAAGCACCTTTAAATATAACTCATGGCGATGTGAGTATTTATTGGGAAGTGAATAATGAAGGGTGGCGTTTGTGGTCAGATTACATCAATGTAGTAACTCCTGATCTACAAGCTAAAGGGGAGTTTCGTTTAGACTTCCCTAAAGATAAGCCTTCTGTACTTTCTTTTTATGCCGAGGCGGATGCCTTTAATGCGGATCAAACATGGCGCTATTTACCAACGTTGGCATTAGGACAGGACTTAACGGATTATCTCTCTTCGGCGGTGCAAGGCGGAAGTGCTAAGACGGTGCAATTACTGTGGTATGGCGAATTAGGTGATTTCCCATATACAAAATATGACGGTATTTTCCAAGTCAAAGTGGGGTTGAAAAATGCTCAGTTTTCGTTTGATACGGCCTGGCCTCCGCTAACAAATTTACAGTTAGATTTACTGTTTCAAAATGCCTCTATGTTCTTAAGTTCACATTCTGCCGATTTAATGGATGTCCATGCTACCCGTGTGACAGGGCGTATTGCTAATTTATCCGAAGATGGAAAGCTCACCATTCGTGCGACTGCTAATGGGTCTGGTAAAGCGGTACGTGAATACATGACAGCGACACCATTGGTTGACTCTGTGGGAGCAGCATTAAACAGTATTCATGTAAATAATCGAGTTGATGCTTTACTGCGACTGGATATTCCTTTTACCGGAGAAGAAGTTAGAGCTTGGGGTTATGCAGATTTAGCTGGCAACCACATTGAGCTGCAATCCCCAAATATAGTATTAACAGACGCTAAGGGGCGAATTGAGTTTGATAATGACGTGGTTAAATCATCAGGGATTAAAGCGTCATTATTGGGACAACCAGTCACCTTATCATTTGATGGTGAAGCACAATCTGATTTTTATAGTGTTGCGATTGAAACAAAAGGAAAGTGGAAGGTATCCCATTTAAAAGACTACATAGATTCCCCAATGATGCAGAAAGTCAGTGGTGTATCTTCATGGAGTTCAAACATTAATTTGCAAGTGGCTGATGTCGGTTTCACTTATCAAATTGGCGTTAATGCAGCATTAGGAGAGATAGCATCAACATTGCCGTATCCATTAATGCTAGAAAAAGGAACAACAGAACAAGCATTATTACAAGTGTCTGG
>JAAGZR010000717.1 GCA_024206155.1 Aliivibrio sp. | reverse complement strand
TACGGGGATGGACAAGGGCTTACAGTGGTTAAGCCGAATGAATGTTATTGGCGCTGTCACTTTATTAGTCGCAATTTTGGTACTAGGCCCAACGAGCTTTATTTTTACTGAGTTTGGCCTTGCTTTTGGTAACTATATTCAGCACCTCCCGGAAATGAGTTTAAGCACCGCAGATCCTGCATGGAACTCGTGGTGGACTTGGTTCTTCTGGGGATGGTTCATTGGTTTTGCACCAATGATGGCTATCTTTATTGCACGTATTTCTAAAGGTCGTAGCGTTCGTGAGTTAGTGATTACCGTGGCAATTATTGCTCCTATTGCGACAAACTTTTGGTTTTCGGCACTGGGTGGAACAGGGATCTTTCTTGAGTTACAAACTCCGGGCAGTATTTCTGGACCATTACAAGAAGCTGGTTTACCTGCAGTACTGTTAGCGTCATTAGAGCAATTACCACTAAGCTGGTTATTAATTCCTGCATTTTTAGTGCTTACGACGACGTTTGTTGCTACAACGGGTGACTCAATGGCGTATTCAATTGCAATGGCTGTTGAGGGAACAGATAAGCCATCACGTTTCCAACGTCTATTTTGGGCGTTAATGATGGGTATTGTTGCCGGCGTATTATTGATTGCAGGGGATGGTGGATTAAACGCTCTACAATCTTTCATTGTGATCACGGCGGTTCCAGTTTCAATCTTACTTGGCTTTACGTTTATTTCAGCACCTATTGCTGTATTAAAAATGAAAAAAGTTGAGCAAGAAAGCAAATCGTCAGTAGACTGCACTAAGAGCGTTACTGTGTAGTCATTGATTACGTTTTGATTGAATGGGAGGCTTATCGCAGACATTGCGGTAAGCCTTTTTTATTATGGGGATTCGATTATTTCAGGAGTTAATGTATGCCAACTAAAAAAGCCGTGCTGCAACAATTATTTTTGCGAGAAGTAAACGGGGCTCCAATTACTGAACGTAATGAATTATCTCATTGCACCATAACAGAAACAGAATTCGCTATGTGGGAGGGAGAGAAGAGGGATTTTTCCTTTGATGAGGCCTTTGAATCTCACTGGATAAAAACGTGTACTGCTGGTTATATTACTGAGTTGATCTTTAAAGCAGATGGAAGTTTAACTGAATTTACCTTGTTTAATAGGTTAAAAACGGTGGGCCATTGGGTGTTAGATGAAGGCTTGTTGTATGTATCAATATTTAAAGGTGAAAATCAATACGATTTTATTATCGTGGCTAATGATAAGGTGAATATTCACTCTGCTATTGAGTATAAAAATGGTGAGCTTCATTCTTATCTTAAATTAGCTCAAACGAGAGTATAAATAAAAGATGGGCCGTTAATTACGACCCACCGTAATATCTTCTATTAATTATTTACATCGAAAATATTATTGCTTTCTCCAAACTCCCCATTCGCCAGAAGTTTCAGGATTATTTCCTTGAGTCCACCACTGAGCTTGGTATGTAATACCATTGACGGTTACTTGATCCCCTGTGTTGTATACCGCGGTTGCATCCCATGTAGATGATGGATCTGTTGGCTCAACCGGTGCTGGTGGTGTCGGTTCTACTGGACTAGGTTCAACAGGCGTTGGTAGAGTGGGCTCTACAGGTGCAGGTTCAACAGGCGTTGGTAGAGT
>JAAGZR010000716.1 GCA_024206155.1 Aliivibrio sp. | reverse complement strand
TTTGATATTGTACATCGTAGGTTCCTCAATTTTTCCATCTTTGTCTTTATACATTTTAGTTGGGTGAGCTACTACAAACACTAATACGTCAAACTTTTTAGCAAACGTTTCGATCTTAGTTAGATACTCCATCGTGTATCTGTTAACGTCTTCTGTTTTACAATCAACGTCTCTGACTTTATTAAACGGATCAATAACTAAGCATTTAATACCTTTACGTTTAACTAGTTCAGCACCTTTGCGAAGCACAGACTCAAGCGTATAACGTTCCATATCAATATGAAAGAAATTACTATTGCAATGATCTGCAACTTGATTCCATTTATCGCCGTGTATATCAGCTGATGTTGGCATACCTTGCCAAACCTTACGCATTAACTTGTGCGCGTGAAGGTAAGTTGGGACATTTTCTGGACTAGCAAACGCCGTTTTCCAGCCATACTTTTGGTTATACCCAACAACCATCTGGTCGACAAAATCTGATTTCCCGCTACTCGGAATACCAGTAACAGTAATAAA
>JAAGZR010000715.1 GCA_024206155.1 Aliivibrio sp. | reverse complement strand
TTATTTGGATAAAGAAAATGCCTTATTTGGTGCTTCGACTCTTGAGCTTCGTGAATTCATGCGCAGCAAAGCATTGGCCTGTGATACAGGTGTACGAGAGCCAGAAGACCACATTGGGTTAATGTTTATGCTTGTCTCTTTACTGTTAGAGCAAGAAGACATTAATGGTGCCAACCAATTACTGAGTGATCATTTAATGCCATTTGCCCCAACGATGCTAAATCTGATGCGAATTCACGCTGAAACGGATTTTTATCGTCAATTAGCTGAAATATCACTAGGGTGGCTAGAATGCTACTGCGAAGAACAATGTCTCACGGTGCTAGAGCGTCGTAATTATTGGCAAGAGACAATATAAATGAAATTACATCGTGATGAATTGACAGAGGTTGATAACCGTCGTCGCGGTTTTTTTAAGGCGGTTTCTCGAGGGGTGACACAATCAATAGAAGAAACTGGATCTTCTAAAGTAAATGCTGGACGCCCTCTTGGTGCTGTTGAATCATCGCTGTTTGAACGCATGTGCAACCATTGCTCTGAATGTGTGACTATTTGCCCACAAGGTATTATTGCAATGACGGTGAATGGACCACAAATGGATTTAAGTCTAAATCATTGCACCTTCTGCCAAGCATGCATTGAGGCTTGTCCAACGCAGGCTCTTAATCTACTCAATAACAAAGATACAGGATGGAGACCTAAGTTTAGTCATAGTTGCAATGCTCGATTATTTGATAATTGCCAAGAATGCAAAGACGATTGCCCTAATAATGCCATCATAATAGAAACCAATCATCTGCCAACACTTAGCAACTCATGTAATGGGTGTGGTGAATGCATTGCTAGTTGCTATATTGGTGCAATTTCTTTAATCGAAAATACTAATTGATTGTTGACAATTATAAGCAAGATAAACAAAAAATCAGAGCAAGCCACTGACCACCCCACTCAATTAAGCTTGCTTTATTTTTTCAACTCTTAATCAAAATACACTTACCCCCTATTTTATAACTCCTCTCTCTAGACTTCGTATATCGTTATTAATACCAATTGTAGTGAATAACTAATCATCCTAACTGGTTAACATACTCGATAACCAACATCTGCTAATAATATGCCGCAGTGCATAAACCCTTCACGTTTAGTAAAAATGCCTACGGATAGAATTTATTTATCTTATTAATCCTTACCCCTCATTTTTGAAATATAAGTTTACTTTTTAACACATAAATAAACACCTTTGAGGTTTGACATTGAAAAAACTCTTCCTAAAAGTCAAAATAACAACAAAAAACTGACTTCTACGTCAAAAAATGGTCAAATAACACATTACAAACTCAAAGCCAACATTTATTTTAGAACCAATGTCACATAATTGATAAATATTAATTTCCATAAGATAGCTTCTGGCTAGAATGCACAAGAATTCAGTTTAGCCATCAATTTAGTTTGGATATATGAATTTTGAATGGGTTAAGTTCAAACTTACTACCTCGCGTATAAGTGTAGAATAAATGATAAGCCGTCACCCATCGTCGCCCTTTAAATAATTAATAAATTTATCTAGATTAATATGAATAAAAAGAAGAAAAAACAGTGAGAAAAATAAATAAAATAACAGCCGCTATTACTAGCGTTATGTTCAGTGGGTATCTATACGCCGCTGATGTAAATTTAACGTCTAACATTGTTACTTTTGTTCCAGGTGAGACAAAAGTTCAAAATGGAGATATGGTTTCTTTCGGTGGCGACTGTTATGTTGCTAAAAACAACCCTGGTGTGTGGGAATCTCCAACCGCAGATTCATGGTTCTGGGATGTCGCTGTATGCTCAGGCGAACCTGGTCCAGATCCAGATCCAGAACCGACACCAGATCCTGATCCAACGCCAGATCCAGATTTAGGCGATGTGATTCCATTTATCCCTGGTAAAACTCAAGTTTCAAATGGCGACGTAGTTTCATACGACAACCAGTGTTTTATCGCTCAAAACAACCCTGGCGTGTGGGAAACACCAAGCGCAAGTTCATGGTTCTGGTCACTAACAGAATGTTCTGACGAACCAGTTAATCCTGAGCCAGAGCCAGAAGAAACTGAACTGTCTATTCTTGCTCCAACAGCTGGTCAAGTTATTCAAGCAAATGAAATGATTGCTA
This sequence comes from Aliivibrio sp., assembly GCA_024206155.1. Taxonomy (GTDB): domain Bacteria; phylum Pseudomonadota; class Gammaproteobacteria; order Enterobacterales; family Vibrionaceae; genus Aliivibrio. Next base: position 370 of record JAAGZR010000715.1, on the reverse strand, counting down.
TCAATGCATATGTTGATGGTAACCAAGCTACCAAAGTTGAGTTTTGGGTAAACAACACAAAACTAGCTGAAAAAGCAGTTAACGAGAACAACACTCAGTACTCTCACACTTGGACTCCAGTTGAGGCGGGTAATGCGGTAGTTAACGTATTTGTATTCGATAAAAATAACCAAAAAATCGAACAAAAATCAGTATCTGTTGTTGTAGAAGAAGTAACTGAAGATTTCGTTGCTCCTGTCGTTAAATTTGTTACTCCAACAAACGGCTCGGCAATCAACGTAACTGAAAGCGTTGCTATCTCTGTTAATGCGACAGATGCAGATAACGATTTAACAACACTGGTTGTTACTGCAAACAACAAAGAAATCTG
>JAAGZR010000119.1 GCA_024206155.1 Aliivibrio sp. | reverse complement strand
GCTTTTAAGGACGGTAACCCTGAAGTACCGTCATTACTTATCCAACAACTGCGAGCACTCCGATACAATAACATTCTTACTGGATTAGCTCCTGTTAGAGCTGCTGCCGGTGCATTTACCGGTCTAATTGGTAAACCTGTCACTACTTTTGCAGGTACAGCAAAAACTGGTGACATGGCTTCCTTTAAACGTGCCACGTTTGTCTATGGTGGTATCCGTGAAAACCTTGGTCGTGCCTTTACAGCCCTAGCTGATGAGTGGAAGTTTGCTGTTGAAGCGCCACAACTATCTTCTACACGTACCCGTAAGGATTTCTCTGATGTAATACTAGATGACTTTGAATCAATGGAGGAAATGGCTGCAGCATGGGAGGCTCAAGGTCAATTTGGTAAGGTAGCTGTATGGAATATGACAAAAGGATTGTCTATCTTCAATAATAATCCTATTGTACGCTCAGGTATTAATGCAATGACAGCCATTGACGGCTTTACTAAGTCAATGTCTGCTTCAATGTCAGCAAGATCTAGAGCATATGATGAGTTATTTGATGAAGCTAACGGTGCTATTGATATTGAAGCTTATTCTAGTTTACAGAAAAAGTTATATGACCAATCATTTGATAGTGAAGGTCTACTGAAGGATTCTGCTGCTATCTATGCTTCAGGTGAACTAAACTTGAACCTTGATTCAAAGACTGTTTCTGCTCTTGAATCATTTATGGCTCGTGTACCAGTAGCCAAGTCCATCTTTATGTTCCCTAGGACAGGTATTAATGCTGTTAAACTAATTACTACCTTCAGTCCTACAGGTGTATTAGGCGTTTCCGTTGGCAAAGGTCGTGCAGTTAAAAAGGCAGTAACTCAAGCTGAGATTGATGATGTACTTGTTACTCATGGATATAAGCCTGGTGATAATGCAGCCTTCAAACAGCTGAAATCCGAATACATTGGTCGTGAACTGATGGGTGGTGCTGTTGTTATGGGAGCTGCTTTGTATGCATTGGATGGCGGTTTACGTGGATCTGGTCCGGCTGACCCTGCTGAACGTAAAAGGATGATGGATATGGGTTGGCAGCCGTATACATTCCGTGATTGGAATGGTGAATGGCGTAGTTATCAGGGTTTAGAACCCTTCGATACCTTCCTTGGTCTTACTGCTGACATTGTATTTGAAGGTCAACGGATGGATTCTGCCATTACTGACGAATGGTTCCAAGCGTTAATACATAGTGTCACGATGAATGTCACTAATAAGACCTTCTTAAGTGGCTTTGAACCGGTGGCTCGTTTGTTATCTCAAGATCCTTCTGCAGTAAATAGGTTCCTTGCTATGCAAACTGATGCACACATCCCTGGAACTGGTGTCCGTAGCATTCTTAATAAGGCTATTACACCTCAACTGAAGGATGTAGAGAATAATTTCAAATCTTATCTAGCTAATCGATTTAAAGGTTTGCCTGGTGTTAATTCTAATCTTTATGATTTGGTCGATATCTATACCGGTAAACCAATTAACTATACAGAACCACTCACTGCTGCTGTCAATGCTCTACTTCCATTTGGTAAAACTAATGGTGGTACTGAAGAATGGCGTCAAAAACTACTTGCTTCAGGATGGGATGGTCTCCAAACTGTACGCACACACCCTGATTCTGAACAACCTATGACACCAGAACAACGTAACTGGGTCAATAACTGGATTGGTAAGAACTGGGGAATGGATAAGAAGATGGAAGAATTCTTTGAGCAAGGTGATGGGTGGGCTGAACGTCAACTCAAGTCTTATGTCAAAGATCGTGAGCTTCAAACACAGTCTGAATTCCCTATAAAAGTGCACATTGTGCACAGAGAATTAGACAAAATACATGATGCAGCCTTCAAAGCAGCTTTTGCAGCAATGCGGCAGCAGGATGCTTCTCTGTATAATCAAGGTATACTTCAAAATGCAGTTGAAGACATGCTCAGTAAGGGTAATACTACAGGTGCAGCTAAAACCGCTCAACAATTACGCAATTTAATCAATGCTAGTAAATAACACAAGAACAGATTACAATTCTGATGACTCTACAGAACTAATTTACGCAATTGGTTTTGCATATAGCACACCTTCTGAAGTACAGGTGCGGACAACTGATGAAGATGGACTTTTCTACCGAATTTATAATTGGGAGTTTTTAGGGTCCGATCAGATTAGATTTACTTCAACTCCACCAGCTACTTTTGAAATCTATCGAGAAACTGACCTCAGTAGAGGTTATGGTGTCTCTAAATATAATGTATTTAATTCAGGCTCAGTCATTAGTGCCAATGATTTAAATGGTAACTTTGAACTACTTAGGTCTGCAATTGAAGAAAACCAAAACCTCCTTTCAGATCTTCTTTTTGAAGGTGGTGAGGGTGTTTATGATGATCGCTATATCTTAAGGAATGGTGATACAGGTATCGGTGACCTTTCTTTTGGTACTGATGGAAGTATTACACTTGACTCTAATAATGGCAGCGCCACGTTTGCTGGTAATGTAATAATTAACGATGGCATTAGTGACAGAATATCTTTAGGTAAAAATGGTTTAGTGCAAGTTTTTAGAAACAGTAATAATGCAACCAATGGTTTACTTAGGCTGTATTCAAATGTAAATGAAAATAGAGGAGAAGTCGTTTACGTTGGAGCTGATGGCAAAATTAACATCGGTGGCACACCAGATACAGCACCAAATACAAGTCTGCAAGCCGACGGCAGCGCCTCGTTTGCTGGTGTAACTAACCACGGTGGCGGCGTCAAGGTAACGGGTGGCACTTTAGATGGCGTTGTTGACGGAATAAACAGGGCTACAAATGGTAGTGTTAACTTTATTCAAGGTTCGCAGACAGTAATCCAACTGAACAGCGGCACTAACTACAAACTTTCAATACAACCAAAGCTTGATGGTGGCAGTGGAACCATTGGATACGGATGTGTATTAAGTCCAAAAATCACTAACTCAGAATTTACTTCGACCCACGTTTTTCGTTCTCAGCCTGACTTAGAAGGACTTACCGCATCAGATGTAAATTATTTTTCTGCGACATATTTAACTAGCAATGAGAAGCCAACAGCAGTTGATAATGTTTACGGCTTTAGAGTCACGCCATCCGTTAATTTTGGCACAGTTCAAAACTATGGTTTTTATAGCGATCTCGCTGCGAGCGGTAGTAAAGACTACAACTTCTACGCCGCAGGCACCGCGCCAAATTATTTTGCTGGCAACGTCGGCATCGGCACGGAAACTCCGGAGGCGAAGTTGGAAGTTACTGATACAGCCAATGATTCGCCCGGACCTTCTTTATTACTTCGCTCTACCGGAAACCTTAACGCAAATGTTGCTTCAATTCAGAAATTGGCAGGTAGTGCAAATAACAGATCTTTAGTTATTCATTCTTCAAGAGGTTCAAACCCAAACCCTTTTATTTTCAATACTGGTATTCTTGACACGGGTGAAGATATCGAGGTAATGCGTATTACCGGTCAAGGCAGAGTCGGCATCGGAACGACTGATCCGCAGGGGACGTTAAACATCGTCGGAACTAGCGCAACAACCAACACAGGCGCAACTGTTCTTGTTGATGATTCCGCTGAAGTTGCTGTAGATATCGGTGGGTCAATCGCATTGAGAGGCACAGATGGAGGCAGCCTAAGAGCTTTTGGGCTTATCCGGGGTGGTAAAGAGACTAGTGTCGTTAACGAATTTGATGGTTATTTGGCTTTTGAGACTCGCATCCATAACCAGGCAAATACGGAGGAAAGACTGCGTATTGCCTCTAATGGTAACGTCGGCATTGGCACAGACTCGCCTGATACTACCCTTACAGTTGAAAACACAAAAAATTGGAATTTTCCTCTTCAAACATTGAGGAAGAAATCTTCTAACAATGCCCAACCCGCGTTTTTACAGTTTGCACTTGATGGTGACAATGGAGAAATTAATCCACCAGGCGAGCACGCATACATTGGGCTGCAGTTAGATTCAACGCCGATAAGTGGAAGTACTGTCAATGGGCTAAATGCTTATATGAGTTTCTACGCACCGAAAGGTGTCTTAATTCCTACCGGTAACGTCGGCATTGGTACGGATAACCCGCAGTCGAAGTTGCATGTAGATGGCATCGGCACGTTTACTGGTCAGCTTAGAGGGGCAGGACTACGGTCTAACAATATCTATCTAAACGAAAATGGAGTCGTCACCGACGGAAATGATGCTTTGCGTTGTTACGCCAGTGATGGCACCACACTAAATGTCAGAATAAGACCTAATGGCAGCGCCACGTTTGCTGGCAACGTCAACTCTGCTAACTACAGCATTAACCTCGAACCCGACAACGCTGCTAACTACACAACCACCACCGACGCTGACGGTAACGAAACCTCGGTCTATAACGGTCCGACGTTAGACGTTAAAGAGCGGTTACTTGAAACTGTCAACTTTAGAACACAAATGCGTGAAACCTTCCAAGAACTGCAAGTTGCAGTGGAAGCAGCTACTGACTTTGGTGAATTGAAAGCAGCAATGCTTGTTGCACTAGAGGATTATCGATGAAGAAAAAAGCAACCGAAGATCAATTCAACGAGTTGCATAATCTAGTTACGAAGGAATTCCTCGCCCGTATCAAATCGGGTGAGGCTTCCACTCAAGACTTGAAAGCAGCTTGTGATTGGCTTAAGACTAATGACATCAGCGGTGTTGCCTTTGATGGTACTCCACTTGATAAATTAGCAAACATCCTCCCTACTGTTGATCCAGAATTAGTACAGGAGAGATTGTATGGCAAACGATTATGACATTGCTAATTTAGGACCGAATACAAATTCAACGTATGGTGACTTTCAGTATCTAACTTGTGACACGATTCGTGTTGATAATGTAGCTTCTTTTAATAAGCTAGTTGTAGATAACAACCTTCTAGTTCAAGGTAATATTAAAACTAACGATGTCTTTATTGGTTCCTTTGATTCGGAAGGTACTTTTACTGAAAACTATAAGCTTCGGGAAAAGATTATTGCCATCGAATCTGACATTAGTGGTCTTGATGGTAGAGTTTCTGCTCTTGAGTCAGCCGGATTTACTAATACTGTAGATCTATCAGGTATTCTTACTAGGATTTCTAATCTTGAAAATACTGAACTACCTCCGGTTGATCTATCAGCTATTGAACTTAGACTAACTAATTTAGAAGATGCTGAACTACCACCAGTAGACCTATCTAACATTGAATCACGTTTAACGGCTCTAGAAGGTATTGATTTTACACCTCCCGACCTATCTAACCTAACCAATAGTATAACCGCCTTACAGACCCGTACAGGTACCTTAGAGAGCCTTATAGGCTTATTAAATAACAACAACCCAACGGATACCGCTTTAGAGAACCGCATCACTAATCTTGAAGCTAAGATCAATGCTCTGATTAGTATCTATAATTCCATCAAAGCTATCCATAATATGCCCATCAATTTGTAATGGCTAAATCTCGTACACAACGATATTACGATGCTAATCCTGACGCTAATAAACGGCGTCTTAAGCAGCAAACTCGTTATCAGAAAACTAAAAAAGGTAAACAGCTAAAGCGTAATGCTTATCTTGGATCTTTGAAGATCGGTTCTGTTGGTGATGGTAAAGACGTATCTCACACCAAAAATGGTGTAGTACTTGCATCCCCTAAAGCTAACCGATCTAAAAAAGGCATCCATGCATGACGCCCTTACTTCCAACTCCTGACCATTATCTACACAACCTAATAGCCATGACGTCCTCTGAAGCCAAGCGCCTTTGGAGGCGCAGCATAAAAGAACATTTTGACTGTACATGTGTCTATTGCGGAGAAACTTATGACATTAATGAACTTACTCTTGATCATGTTCACCCTCGCTGCCACGGTGGTGGCGACAACAGGAACACAGTTGCAGC
>JAAGZR010000714.1 GCA_024206155.1 Aliivibrio sp. | reverse complement strand
TGGACCGAATTGCCAATCGGTCTTGGAGATAAAACAAACCTTCTAGAAAGAGTGACTCAATTTCCTTTAGGAAGAATTGCTGGTTACATGTACTCGACCCCATATTTTAAATTAGCCCACCCTGTAAAATTTACTCATGATGGAGGCATGGAATGTTTTGCTAGCATTAGTGAAGGGGAGGAGGTTTTTATGATGTACGGTGAAGAAGATCAAATTATTTCTAGACCACAGCGAGTCATTAATTCGGCCATTAATTCCTGTGAAGACAACTTTAGACCAATTGGTGGTATTAATATATTTTGTGCCGGGTCAATGATGCATATAAAAACATCTATGGATGCAGTTTGTCATTCAGTTAACTTGGCAATGCATGGCGCTCCTTATATATGCCCATTTACTTTCGGTGAGCAAGGACGTTTTACTGGTGGCGAGAATGCTCACGGTAATTTAATGGTCTCTACCGTTTTATTTCATTATTAGGATAGTGCAGTTGTGAAGGATCATGCAGAGAAAGAACAACTCCAGGAAGCATTGCTAGAGTTAAAGCGAAGTAAAGCGCGAGAATCTCATCTTTATAAAGAAAACCAAGCGATATTAAATGGCTTATCGGCCATTTCAGATGCTCAAAATATAGAAGACATTTTTAATAGTTTACTTGTCGTTATTAAAAAGTTTATTCATTTCGATAATGCGTTTGTTATTTCTTCTTCCGATGAAAAATGCTTATCCGTTCTTGCTTCAACAGATGATATTTTTAACGACTTAACTTGGTCTTTTAGTGATCTTTTTTATCGAGCTTGTCATAACGGCAGTATTATTCTTTTTAAACCTGAGAATACCCAAGAATTTTCATCTATTCCTCCTGAACTTAAAACTGAATTCTCTTCAGTTGCAATCTCTGGAATTCAATCTTCATCAGGACATGCTGTTATTGTTTTGACCAGTCGTCGATTTGGTGAATATTCAGCATCAACTAAAAATAGCTTACAACGTTTTACGCCACTTATTGAGCGGGCAGTTATTGATATTGATTATAAACACAGGCTTCAATCACTTGTTGACATAAAAACTAGAGCATTGCATTTTAGTAAACAACGCTTTCAAGACTTTGCTAATACAGTTGGTGATTGGTTCTGGGAAACGGATATTAATTTCAATTTCAGTTATTTAGCAGGAAAAAAAATTAATCAGACGAAATTGAGCTCACAAAACTTATTAGGTTTAATTGAAAGTGAATCGGTACGAAAGCTAATATTAACAGCAAAGCATAATAATAGATCATTTAATGAATTAGAGTGGTGTCTAGAAAATTTGAATAACAAAATATGGTTTAGCTTAAGTGGCACTCCATATTATGATGACTTTGGCGTACTTACAGGTTATCGAGGTACAGCAAAAGACATTTCAGCTAGAAAAATACGCATAAACGAAATACATAAAGCAAAAGTTGAAGCAGAGAAAGCTAATAGAGCTAAATCTCAGTTTTTAGCGATGATGAGTCATGAGATCCGAACACCACTAAATGCAATCTTAGGTATGATAGATGTATTTAGTGGAAGTCATTTATCATCTGAGCAAAGACAATGGCTTGAGCAAATGGAAACTTCATCTCAGCTTCTTCTCACAATAATTAGTGATGTATTAGATATTTCAAGAATTGAAGCAGGAACTTTTATTCTAGATGAGCAACCAATTGATTTAATTAAAACCATTCATAGCGCCATTGATTATTTTATGGTGATAGCTCAGGATAAAGGTATAAATTTAACTGTGACAACGTCACAAAATGTACCTATTAATGTCATTGCAGACCAAACACGTATTGCTCAAGTCATCTTCAATTTAGTGGGAAATGCCGTAAAATTCACCAACAACGGGTCAGTTTGTTTAAATATTCGTCTTTCTGATGGTGATTTAATCTGCTTTTCAATTAAAGATACAGGGATAGGTATTGCTCGAGATATTACTGAACAGCTTTTTAAACCTTTCATACAAGCTGATAGCTCAATTACCCGTCAATTTGGAGGGACAGGTTTAGGTTTATCAATCACAAAACGTCTTACGGAATTGATGAATGGTACCATTGAAGTTGAAAGCTTAATCGGTGAAGGGAGTACTTTTACTGTAAAGTTGCCATTGAAAGCAACTGCGCCAATATCTAGAAAACTTCCGATAAATGAATCAATACCAGAGATAAGTAAACAATATTTATCCGTTTTAGTTGCTGAAGATAATAAAGCAAACCAAGCAGTAATGAAGTTACTATTAGAGCGGCAAGGACATCAAGTTACTTTGGCTAAGAATGGTGTTGAAGTAATTCAAGAATGGTCTGATCATAACAATAACTATGATGTCATTTTAATGGATGTGTCGATGCCAATAAAAGATGGCATTAGTGCAACTAAAGAAATACGAGCTGCAGGATCGCTAATTCCAATCGTTGCAATAACAGGTCATGCATTGCGTGAAGAAAAGAAATTATGCATTGATGCTGGAATGAATGATTTTGTTTCAAAACCAATAAGAGCAAAGCAATTAAAAGCAGTATTAAGATCTTTAAATCTATAGAGATAATTTATAACTTTATGAAGATGAAGATAATGTTTTTAAGCTAATAATCATTAGATGGATACGAAGTATTATTTAATGATTATTAGCTATTTTATGGTAAATACGATTATGGTTAAATTGATTGTTCTCGGAAGAAGTTGTGCAGAAAGGGAAGCTATAGGTACTTATATTCGGTTATTAACAAACCTTATTTAACATAAGATATATAATACGCACTAAAGTGTGTTTTAAAATAATCCTGTTATTGGCTGGTTTTGACTTAATTTAGTCAATTATCTGTAATTTATCTCTTTTGAATTTGTGCCTATTTACTATTGCCATTAAACTGAGCTTAATTGTATTTATGTTACCTTGTCACGGGTTAAGTTTATTTTGGCTTCGTTGTTAATGGTATCTAAGGCTAACATTCTATGTATATTAAAAAACGTGCTCTATTCACTTTAGTTTCTGTACTGACATTATCTGGTTGCACGAGCTACTCAATAACAGAAAAAGAAATGACTGATTATCTTTCAGATGAAATTCATGTAGACAAATCAGTTGGTATTCCTGGTTTTCTATATGCTCAAGTAAATGTTGAAAATGTTGACGTTCAAATTGGTCGTATCGAAGCTGATCGTATTAGTGTTTTTGCAAACACGACTGCTGATGTTCAAATGCTCGATGAGATAAAACAGCACCTATCACTCACGCTAGAATTCAGTGCTGTACCAGAATACGATAAAGAAACTGGTGAGATTTATTTGAAATCATTACGGTTAGAAAAGTTTGAAGATAAAAACCAAAAATTATCACCAGAGTTAACATCATTACTAAAGCCTGCAGTATCAATAATTGGTTACGCTCTATCAAATGAACCCGCTTATAAGTTAAATGCAGATAAACTAAAAGAATCTCTTATTAAATCAGCCAAACCTAATTTAGTGATAAAAAACAATAAGCTAGTGATTGAGTTGTTTGATTAAAATAAACAAGCCACTTTAGTTATAGTGCATTAGTCTGTGTGATATTAATCTGTAATTGTCATTATATACAGATTAGCTTTAAGTAAAATATTACCTATTTTAATAACTCATGAAGATCAGCTTTAAGCGATGACACCGTTTGGCTGGCCTTTTCAGTTCTCGATGCTTCACTTAATAAATACTCGATCGTATCAGAAAGCGTAGAATCAAGATCTTGAGCACGCAGAGACAGTTTTTCCCATACTCGATAATCTAAATCGATCGATTTTTTACGGGTATGCTCTTGTTCAGCATTAAAGTGACGTTTTCTTTTAGCTCGAATGGCTTGCTTTAATTTATTCTCTAAATCAGGATTCATGTGTTTTTGAATCCATTCAAGTGATTTAACCGGCTCATGCTCTAACTTTAAGAACTCATTAGCCCATTGTTGTTGTTCACTAGAATCGATATAACAAGTGATTGATTCTCCCATACGATGCTTATTAAATAAATACATCCATTTCCAACCGGCTTCTAGATTTTCAAGTTGTTGGTATTTCATATTAAAGCACTCATATTAAAGAGAATAAATTTGGGTGACAGTGTAACTCCACTTTACAATATCATCAACTTTCTTCGCGTATAATGAGATTAAGATCTAATTGATAATGTAACTACTGAAAAATCAGACGTGTGTAATTATGTCATGTATAATCAGTTTTATTTTTTATTAATAAGTAAGCATGCAGTTAGACACGCCATTCTTAATCGAACCTCAATACGATCATGTTCAAGATGCCTTGAACCAATCTCACTCAATTGATGCACAATCACCCTATTCTCTGCAGCCAAGATTGACTCAAGCTTTAGAGGTTTTCTCTCATATTAATGGCATTAATATACTGCAAATCAATGCGCTAGATAATCACGTATATCGTGAATATACCGCAAACTGGTTATGTTTAAATACATCAAATCGCTTAGCTAATGACGAAACGGCTCCTGTTGTTGTCATTGAAAGTGCCTCTGAAGCAGAGCTTTTTGGTGTTTATCATAATAAAACTGACGTACTTGAAAGTGGTTTATTACAAAAAGCCAATGGTGGTTTTCTAATTATTTCACCAAGTCTTCTGCTTGCAAACCCTCACTTTTGGCCAAAGCTAAAAAGCTTATTACAAGGTCACCCTGTAACAATTCCAGCCAGTGATTCAAAGTCACCTATACTTCATGCACACAACTTAATGGTTGATGTTAAATTAGTCATTGTTAGTGATCGTGCTCTACTTGGTGAAATCGAACAATTGGAACCCGATTTATTGGCAGGTATGTCAATGTTTGCCGAGTATGAATTTGACACTACACTTCAAAGTGACACTGTAACTGAGTATGTGAAGTTGATTAGCTCACTTTCTATTAAACATAAACACTTACCACTAGAAAATGGTTCTGCTGTATTACCATTACTCAAAGCCGGTGCAAGAGAATGTGAAGATCAGACTCGACTTAACTTATGCTTGTTATGGTTAAACTCTATTTTGGCGCACGCCTCTTTAGCTTCATTGTCAAAAGAATATATTACTGCTGATGATTTTAACCAATCATTTAAAACAAAGTATCATCTTGAATCCTATTTACCATCACGAGCTCTCGATGATATTTTAGAACAAAACATATTCATCGAAACTGATGGCGAAAAAGTTGGCCAAATCAATGGCTTAACGGTAGTATCCGTACCTGGGCACCCTATTTCTTACGGTGAACCATCACGCATATCTTGTGTGGTGCATGTTGGTGATGGTGAATTGTCAGATGTTGAACGTAAGGTTGAATTAGGCGGAGATCTCCATGCTAAAGGTATGTTGATTATGCAAGCTTATATCCTCAGTCAACTAAATAGCCATGAACCATTGCCTTTCACTGCCTCAATGGTATTTGAGCAATCCTATTGTGAAGTTGATGGCGACAGCGCTAGCCTTGCAGAGCTTTGTGCTTTTTTAAGTGCCCTGGCCATTAAACCTATCGATCAAAGTTTGGCAATTACAGGTTCGGTTGACCAATTTGGTATGGTTCAACCGATTGGTGGTGTAAATGAAAAAATTGAAGCCTTCTTCCAGCTGTGTGAAAAACGCGGGTTAACTGGTAAGCAAGGTGTTATCATTCCAGAAACAAACGGAATTAATCTTGTTCTATCTGACGAGGTAATTCGTGCCGTTGAAGAGAAACAGTTTACGATTTATCCAATCAGCCATGTTGATCAAGCTGTCGAACTTTTAACGGGCATGCCGTTACAATCCGAAGAGCATGAGTCGATTTTCTCTTTAATTGCTCAACATATTGAAGATGTTGAACATAATCCGTCTCAGTGTTCTGCACTATTTTGTCGTATTAAAAACTGGTTTAACCAGCGCTGATCCGACTTGATAAGCGTACAAGTGTTAGCTAGAATTTCAGCAACTTATTTAGGAGTAATACTTTAATGCAAAACAAACCTAGTTCATACAATCGTGAAGATTTACTAGCATCAAGCCGTGGTGAATTATTTGGTCCAAACGGCCCACAACTGCCAGCACCAAATATGTTAATGATGGATCGCATCCCTCTTATGTCTGAAACTGAAGGTCTATTTGGGAAAGGTAAAGTTGTTGCTGAACTAGACATTACTCCAGATCTTTGGTTTTTTGATTGTCATTTCCCAGGAGATCCAGTAATGCCTGGTTGTCTTGGTCTTGATGCAATGTGGCAACTGGTTGGTTTCTTCCTTGGTTGGATTGGTGGCGAAGGAAAAGGTCGTGCTCTAGGTGTAGGTGAAGTTAAATTCACAGGCCAAGTACTTCCTACTGCGAAAAAAGTAACCTATGAAATTGATTTTAAACGTGTCATTAACCGTAAGTTAGTAATGGGTCTAGCTGATGGCCGCGTTCTAGTTGATGGTAAAGAAATCTACGTTGCTAAAGATCTTAAAGTGGGTCTTTTCCAAGACACATCAAAGTTCTAATTAAAAAATTGGACTTTAGATAAAGCTGGCTTTGTGCTGGCTTTATTTTTAAACAACACAGTAAAGTTATAGTGCGCTAGGTGCGTTTTAATTTGCGTATACTTATGTACTAATTAATCTATCGTCTTAATAAAATTAAAGCCCCATAAGGAGGCTTTAATTTAAAATTCTATTTTATATAGGATAACTATTTAAACAAACCGGAATGTTTGTCATCTCTTGCGTCCCGCCAGCCCCCTAGCCAACACGAACGAGCATCCATTGCTTGATATGGGCAGTTCTCTGATGAACGGCCATTTAACCCTGCTTTATAGCCTTGTGATTGTGCTCGCTCTAAACGGTCACGCTTTTGTCTCTTCATAGTTCAGTCCTCATAGATGGAAGGCATAATGCTTCAATAAATATACTACTTTACTACTGATACCCTTTTATTCTGTTAGGGTTCATCACGAACATTTCATGATGACAACATTAAGAATCGGACAAATTTGGTCGTTTTTCAAGTATAAAAAAAGCCCGAAGTCTCAATTTGTGACTTCGGGCCTAGTCCTATAAATTGATATTTATTTAATTCGCTTACGTATGAAACCAAATAAACCAAGTAGTGTCATAGCACCAAAGCCAAGTGAAGCACCTTGACGTTCGATAGTTCTGTGCTCAAATGGGCGAGCCTGAATATCAGAAACATCAGATCCAGCAATAGGAACTAATTTCACCGCTACTACTTTCTCTGGCTCCTCTCCATTACCACAATAAGAGTCATTAGCTATAGAATCATAACCACTAGAACACTTAAGTGCCGTTGCTGAGATAACACCGGCATCATTGATATCACTTGCATCGTAGATACGGTATAGATTGTTATTTCCAGAGACTTGACCACCATTGGTTAGATCATCAATAATCCACGCTCTATTATTAAAGATCTTAGCCCTATCGGCATTAGTACCATTACCATTATAGGGATAAATAAACGCACGTTGACGACGTTGTTTACCATCATATTCACGGTTATTTTCAACATCTACACGGCCAACTATCTCATTGAAATTGTTGATTCCCCCCATCTCTCCACCTGCACCATTAAAGAATACAGATTTTGCATCAACAAGATCACTCAAGAAGTCTGCAGAGGGTGAATTGATATCATCGACAACAAATAAACGATTTGCAGCTGCACCATTTTGAGGGTAGTTACCAGAACGCTTTGCTTGACCGACAACAATTAAATTATCATTAATGTTCGTAGCTACTGAATTTGAATTCGTATCATCATCACCAGCATCAACTTGGGCATTATTAATCTGTAAAGACTTAATGTTAGTTAAAGTACCACTATCATCAACATTAGCAGTAAAAATAGTAGCATTCATGTGTTGATCATTATAATTATTATAACCTACGCCATAAAATGTCGTGCCGTCTACATAAAGATCACGCATACTACCTTGGGCAAAAACATCATTATCGTTTTCTTTACCACCAGCCCAATTAATAGCAGTTAAAGTGGAACCGCTCCATACTGCAGGTTTTGAGTAATAATAATATCTCTCACCACCAATTCCAGTTTTAGAAGAAACACTTCCGACGGTATAAGTTTCATCACTTGCCCATTGACGCCCTTGTTTCCACTCTTTAGATGCACTATCGGTTAGCGTGTCACCTGAAATTGGAACGTTACGAGTAGTTGCATTGCTATAATTACCAATTGTACTACTTGCACCACTTACTTTTGTAAATGAATTAATTACTGTATTAATAGAGTTTGCCGGTTTTTTGGCACTACCATCAATAAATGCTAATGAATTGGGCGTATTACTTCCATAAGTTTCATCATTCCAACTATTCCAACGAGTTGAAGCCCAATAATCACAAGTAGCGTAACCTAACTGGGACTGGCAATAATATTCAAACCCATCATAATCATCCTCAATATAATCAAACGAGTTATCAATTGCAAAAGGGACTTCTTCGCTATACGAGAAACCTGCTGGTCGATTACGTGTTTCACCAGCTAGTTTATAACCTTCACATATAATTGATGAAGCTCCTGAATCAAAACAGTTCACACCCGCAGCTGATGGCTGAATTGCTGTACCGTAATATTCTGTTGTCTCTTTAATTTCTGGCCCAGATAAGCCTGAATTTACTTCAACCACTTTATAAAGCGCCGCTTGCGCAGGAAGCGCAGCGGAAACCAAAACAGCTAATGTGGTTAATTGTAATTTACTACTCATTTAACTTCCTATTGTAGAGCTTCAAGTTCTTCCCAACGCTCGAATGCGACTTCCAACTCTTGCTCAGCTTCTGCTAAACGCCCTAAGACTTCATCCGTCTTTTTAGGGTCTTGTTGGAAGAAAGACGCATCGTTCACTTTCTCTTGAAGTTCAGTAATTTCGTTTTCTAATTTCTCTAATGTTTCAGGAAGCTGTTCAAGCTCACGCTGTAACTTATATGATAATTTCTTTGGCTTAGTAACCTGCTCTACTTTTTCAGTTTTAGCAGCAACTGGTTCAGCTTTCTCTTTTACTTTTGGAGCCATCGCATCACGAGTCGCCTGTACATTAGCACGTTGACGCTGAGCATCGTGATAGCCACCTACGAATTCTTCGATCTGGCCCTCACCTTCAAAGATCCAACTGGTCATTACTGTGTTATCAACAAACTGACGGTCATGACTCACTAATAATAATGTACCCTGATAGTTGGCAAGTAATTCTTCTAAAAGTTCCAATGTTTCGATATCTAAGTCATTGGTTGGTTCATCAAGAATCAATAAGTTATTTGGGCGAAGGAATAAACGCGCAAGTAATAGACGGTTTTTCTCACCACCAGACAATGCTTTAACAGGCTGACGAGCACGTTTTGGCGAGAATAAGAAATCTTGTAAGTAACTTAATGCATGACGCTCACGGCCACCCACTGTTACTTCTTGTTTACCATCTGCTAGGTTATCTATAACCGTTTTTTCAGGATCTAATGCTTCACGATATTGGTCAAAGTACGCCACTTCCAATTTTGTTCCGCAATGCAATTTACCTGAATCAGGTTGCAGTTGGTCAAGCATCAGCTTAAGTAAGGTACTCTTACCACAACCATTCGCACCAATCAGTGCAATACGGTCGCCACGCATAACATTGAAGCTAAAGTTTTTAACAATGTTTTTGCCATCAATTGAGTAATGAAGATTTTCAGCTTCAAAAACAATTTTACCTGAACGATTTGACTCATCCACTTGGATATTGGCTTTACCCATTACCTCACGACGCTCTGAACGCTCTCGACGCAATTGTTTTAATGCACGAACACGGCCTTCATTACGAGTACGGCGAGCTTTAATACCTTCACGGATCCATGCTTCTTCTTGAGCAAGAACTTTATCAAACTGTGCGTTTTGATCGGCTTCTACACGTAGCGCTTCTTCTTTTGCTAGTAAGTATTCTTCATAGTTACCAGGGTAAGAAGATAAGTTACCACGATCTAAATCAACAATACGAGTTGCCATTGATTGAATGAATGCACGGTCATGCGAGATAAATATGATTGAGCCTTTAAAATCTTTTAAGAAGGTTTCAAGCCATTCAATCGTCGTTACGTCTAAGTGGTTGGTTGGTTCATCAAGAAGTAATACATCAGGATCAGAAACCAAAGCACGAGCTAATGCAGCCTTACGTTGCCACCCACCAGATAAATCAGTTAATAGCGTATGACCATCTAATTTCAGTGATTCAAGAACTGATTGAATACGCATATCAAAATGCCATGCATTAAGGTGATCAATTTTTTCTTGAGCACGAGATAGCTTATTAATGTTTGATTCACTTGGATCGGTTTCTAGCAAATCAAGAAGGCGGTGATACTCTTTTAAGTATTTACCCGCTTCAGCTAAACCTTCTGATACGTAATCAAATACAGTGCCGCTTTCGTTACGCGGGGGATCTTGCTCTAGGCGAGAAACCACCACATCTTGATTAATTTGAAGTTTGCCGTCATCCATAATGATGTCACCAGCAATAACCTTCATTAACGTTGATTTACCTGCACCATTACGGCCAACTAAACACACACGCTCGTTTTCTTGTAAAGCGAAATCAGATTTGTCTAATAATGGGTGATCGCCAAACGCTAATTGCCCATTATTAATTGTAAGTAATGCCATTGTCTTCTAACCAATTCTTTAATTGCGATATATTGAATGGCCAATTGAGCTCAGATAAGCCATTGGCCACTACTGGTATTGTGACACCGTAACGAGAGAAAAGCTCATCGTTGAACGCTATGTCTACCGTGTCTACTTTTTCGATGTCTACACCCACCTCCACCAGCAAGTCAAACGCTTGCTCGCAAAGGTGGCAGCCTTCCGTGCTATAGAGAGTAATCATTCGTCTCTAGTCTTCCTTGTGAGTAATAATCCAACAGTTATGAATGTGTTTATTACGAGCAAAATCAAGCGGCAATGTTTGCTTAGAAATATTCTTAGCTTTAAGCCCTGCTTTCTCTAGCGCCGCATCATCCATCTTGAAGTTACGTTTGTTGTTTGAGAATACAATAGTTCCGTTTTCACGTAGCATACGTTTTAAGTTTTCAAGCAGCATAATGTGATCACGCTGTACATCAAACGTTTGTTCCATACGTTTAGAGTTTGAGAACGTTGGTGGATCAATAAAGATTAAATCAAATTCACCATCCGCTTGTTGTAACCATTGTAAACAGTCAGCTTGTAAGAACTGATGCTGAGTGCCCGTTTGACCGTTGGTATTCATGTTCTTTTGTGCCCACTCTAAGTAGGTACGAGACATATCAATCGTCATGGTAGATTTCGCTCCACCACAAGCTGCGTGAACGGTTGCTGAACCGGTATAAGCAAATAGGTTTAGGAAATCTTTTCCTGCGGCCATTTCACCAATCATTTTACGCGTTAACTTATGATCTAAGAATAAACCCGTATCTAGGTAATCTTGTAGGTTAACAATCAGTTTTACGCCGTACTCTTCAACATCAAAGTAACGAGATTTCTCTGCCAGTTTTTGATATTGATTTTTGCCTGATTGCTTTTGACGAACTTTCAAAATAACGTTGTTTGTTTCTACACCAGTTACTAGAACTGTTGCACGGATCATATCGGTTAAACGACGACGAGCTTTATCTTCAGAAATCGTTTTTGGTGCCGCGTATTCTTGAATAATGATGTACTCTTTATATACATCAATCGCTGCATTGTAATCTGGTAAATCCGCATCATACAAACGGTAGCAATCTAGTTTTTCCTTACGAGCCCATTTACCAATCTTACCCATGTTCTTTTTAAGACGGTTCATGAACTCAGGAGCAACCTCTACACTTACCGCTTCTTTACGTTCAGCAGATTCAGTAATGGAGTAGTTTTTCTGAACACAAGGTAAAGCACCATTGTTCAGTTTAAATTGCTTATCTGCACGCATACGTAAACAAGCAAGTAAATCATCATTGCTTGAATAGATAGATGCGGTGCACCCACCAAACTCTTCTTTAAGTTGACGGCCAAACTCACTGTATAGTGCAATCAATGCAGGCTCTGTACTTAGACGCTCACCATAAGGAGGATTACAAAGAATAACGCCGTTTTCAAACCCTTCTGGACGCTCAACTTTGGTAGCATCACCCACATCAAACGTAATTAAATCTTCAACACCAGCACGACGTGCATTTTCACGAGCCGTTTGAATAACACGATAATCACGATCAAAGCCGTAGAAACGTGCATCTACTTTCTTAACACCGCGACGGCTCTTAACTCGAGCTTCAGAACGAATCTCAGCCCAAACTTCTGGATCAAAATCAGTCAGAGCTTCAAAACACCATTTCTCACGTTTAACACCCGGTGCCATTTCGCATGCCATTAGTGCCGCTTCAATCAGTAACGTACCTGAACCACACATTGGGTCTAATAGAGGTTTTGAATCATCCCATGTACTACGCATAACAAGCGCAGCGGCTAACGTTTCACGAAGTGGCGCACGACCCGCTTCAGTACGGTAGCCACGTTGGTGTAAGCCTGAACCCACTAAATCAAAACCAAGAATCCCTTTCTCGCCTGATAAACGCATATGAACACGTAAGTCTGGTTCTACTTTACTGATGTTTGGACGCGCTAAATCAGCCTTTGTAAAACGGTCAACAATTGCATCTTTTACTTTTAGAGCACCGTACTGGCTATTTCGAATCTCACGGTTAGTACCGTTAAAGTCCACCACTAACGTTTTATCAGCAGAGAAATAACTAGGCCAGTTAATTGAAGATGCGCCTAGATATAAGTCCATATCATCACGGACATCGAACTCAGAAAGAATTTGAATGAAACGTGAAGCAATACGGCTCCACAAACAACAGCGATAAACGACCTCGATTGGCGCTTCAAACTTAACACCAGCGTGAACCACTTTAGGGTCAGTCACACCAAGCGCAATAAGTTCATCTGCAAGTAAGTTTTCAAGGCCTTTAGAAGTAATGGCTAAGTATTTTTTCATGGGATTCTTTTCGTTATTAAATTACCTCGCATTATACATGAATCTGGCTGAAATAGGATAAATAGATTACAGATAAATACCCGATCAACCACCGTACATAAGCCTTTTAAAACAGAAGGTTAATAATTAATTTTATAGTTAATGAATTAGAAACAGATCAAAATGTTTCCACCCAAAAACACTAAAGGACACCCATTCACACT